>JAEWWF010000195.1 GCA_023396465.1 Pseudomonadota bacterium | reverse complement strand
CGTGGCCGCCGTCGCCACCTGGTGGCTCAACCGCCGCGCCACCCGCATCCAGGGCGAGACCGGCCGCCGGCCCAACGTGCTGCTGCCGGCCATCGGTCTGTTCATCGCCGTGCCGGTGGTGCTGTGGGCCGTGGGGGGCGCGCCGACCGCCATCGACGTGCCGGAACTGAGCGGCTTCAACTTCCGCGGCGGCGCCCTGCTGACGCCGGAATTCGCCGCCCTGCTGTTCGGCCTGACCCTCTACACCGCCGCCTTCATCGCCGAGATCGTGCGCGGCGGCATCCTGGCGGTGCCCTTCGGCCAGACCGAGGCGGCCGTCGCCATCGGCCTGCGGCGCGGGCTGGTGATGCGCCTGGTGCTGCTGCCGCAGGCGCTGCGGGTGATCATTCCGCCGCTGACCAGCCAGTATCTGAACCTGGCCAAGAACAGCTCGCTCGCCATCGCCATCGGCTATCCCGATCTGGTGGCCACCGCCAACACCACCATCAACCAGACCGGTCAGGCGGTCGAGGGCGTGGCGATCATCATGGCGGTGTATCTGACCGTGAGCCTGTCCATCTCCGCCTTCATGAACTGGTACAACGGCCATATCGCCCTGCGGGGAGGACGCAAGTGATGCGCACCGACGACCGCGACATCCGCAACCCCGCCTATACCCACACCGAGGAACCGGACGAGCCCACCGCGGGCCATCCCCCCACCCGGTCGTGGGATCTGCTGGGCTGGAGCCGCAAGCACCTGTTCAGCTCCGTCCCCAACACCATCGCCACGCTGCTGTGCCTGTACCTGCTGTGGCTGATCATCCCGCCGTTCATCGACTGGGCGTTCCTCAGCGCCGTGTGGTCGTCGGACACCTCCGACGCCTGCAAGGTGGAAGGCGCCGGCGCCTGCTGGGCCTTCGTGGAACAGAAGCACCGCTTCATCCTGTTCGGCCTCTACCCGTTCGACGAACAGTGGCGCCCCATGGTGGCGGTGGTGCTGTTCATCGGCCTCATCGCCGCTTCGTGCTGGCCGGGACTGTGGAACAAGAGCCTCGCGGTCCTGTGGGCGGCTGGCATGACCGCCTGCGGCATCCTGATGTGGGGTGGTGTGTTCGGCCTGACCTATGTCGACAACACCCAGTGGGGCGGCGTGCCGCTGACGCTGGTGCTGTCGGTGGTGGGCATCGCCGCCGCCTTCCCGCTGGCGGTGCTGCTGGCCCTCGGCCGCCGCTCCGACCTGCCGGCGATCAAGACCGTCTGCGTCACCTTCATCGAGCTGATCCGCGGCGTGCCGCTGATTTCGGTGCTGTTCATGGCCTCCATCATGTTCCCGCTGTTCATGCCGGAGGGAGTGACCATCGACAAGCTGCTGCGCGCCGTTGCCGGCATCACGCTGTTCACGTCGGCCTATCTGGCCGAGGCGATCCGCGGCGGCCTGCAATCATTGCCGCAGGGACAGTATGAAGCCGCCGACAGCCTCGGCCTCAGCTATTGGCAGAAGACGCGGCTGATCATCCTGCCGCAGGCGCTGCGGATGGTGATTCCGCCGCTGGTCAACCAGTTCATCTCCACCTTCAAGGACACCTCGCTGGTCATCATCATCGGTCTGTACGACCTGCTGACCACCGCGAAGACCTCGCTGGCGGACCCGAACTGGCGCCAGTTCTATGCGGAGAGCTACATCTTCGCCGCCACCCTGTACTTCTGCTTCGCCTTCTTCATGTCGCGCTACAGCCAGTATCTGGAGCGCCGCCTGAACACGGGAACCCGTCGATGACCAACGGCACCGAACCGACCCAAACCGCCGCCTCCGAATCCGCCGACACCGCGCGCGCCACGCCCGCCGTCGGCACCGAGGTGGTGATCAAGCTCCAGGACGTGAACAAGTGGTACGGCCAGTTCCACGTCCTGCGCGACATCAACCTGAACGTCCGCAAGGGCGAGCGGGTGGTGGTCTGCGGACCCTCGGGCTCCGGCAAGTCCACCATGATCCGCTGCATCAACCGGCTGGAAGAGCACCAGAAGGGCGACATCATCGTCAACGGGGTGACGCTGACCAACGACGTCAAGGCCATCGAGGCCATCCGCAAGGACGTCGGCATGGTGTTCCAGAGCTTCAACCTGTTCCCCCACCTGACGGTGCTGGAGAACCTGATCCTCGGCCCCATCTGGGTGAAGAAGACGCCCCGCAAGGAAGCCATCGACACGGCCATGTACTACCTCGGCCGCGTCAAGATCCCCGAGCAGGCCAACAAGTACCCCGGCCAGCTGTCGGGCGGCCAGCAGCAGCGCGTCGCCATCGCCCGCAGCTTGTGCATGAAGCCGTCGATCATGCTGTTCGACGAGCCGACCTCCGCCCTTGACCCCGAAATGATCAAGGAAGTGCTCGACGTCATGACCGAGCTGGCGCAGGAAGGCATGACCATGGTCTGCGTCACCCACGAGATGGGCTTCGCCCGCTCGGTGGCCGACACGGTGGTGTTCATGGCCGACGGCCAGATCGTCGAGATGAACACGCCGAAGGAACTGTTCGCCAACCCGAAGGAAGAGCGGACGCGCCAGTTCCTCAGTCAGATCATCCAGCATCACTGACCGCCGGCCGACACGCGCCGCCGAGGGCCGCTTCCGCGAGGGGGCGGCCCTTTGGCTTTGTTGGCAGGACCATGGCCCCGCGGAGCCCAGGCCCCTATCCGGCCTCCACCAGATCCTCCAGCAGCGCGCCGGCGAGATGGTGGCCGCTGAGGAAAGCCAACTCGATGCGGGGGCCCAGACACCAGTCACCGCAGAGGGCCAGCCCAAGAGCCTCGTCACGCAGGAAGGGCGCCCCGGCCGCCTGCTCCACCAGCGCATGACGCCAGCGGTGGGCGGTGCAGTGAAGCACCGTTTCCGCCACCCCGGTCAACGTCAGGAACCGGTCGAGCAACCGGGGGGCCACGGCGTCGGCGGTGTCCTCCAGATGGCGCCGCGACCACTCCGGCGTCGCGTGCAGCACCCAGCAATCACCGCCTTGCGGGCGGCCGGGGCGGCCGCTGGTGCGGGCGGCCATGCTCAGCACCGGGTCGACGTCCAGGCGGGCGGCGTCGAAGGGCAGCGGCAGCGGGTCCGGCCACGCCATCAGCGCCGCCCAGCAGGGGGCGTAGCGCACCGCTGCCAGGGCCGGGAACCGATCCACCCAAACGCCCAGAAGATCCATCGCCTGCGGCGCCGGCACCGCCAGCACCACCCGCCGGAAGGGGCCATGAACGGCACCGTCGGCATCACCCAGGCGCCAGCCATCGGCCGCGTGCGCCAAAGAGGTGATGCGGATACCGGCATGAACGGCCACTCCCGCCGCGAGATCACGCACCAGTCCGCCCATTCCCGGCGCGCCGACCCAGCGGGGTTCGCTGACGGTGGTCCGGGTCATGCCCTCCTCCGCCAGCATGGCCCAGGCGGCGTGCCAGCCGGCGGCGTGGCCATGGCCGGCGGCGGTGCCCAACGCGGCCATGAACTCCGGCGCGCGGGCGGTGGCGTATTGGGCGCCGTGGTCAAAGGCGAGATCGCCGACCCGGCGGGTGGCGAGGCGCCCGCCCAGCCCGCGCCCCTTGTCGTACACCACCACCGGCAAGCCCTCGTCGGCCAGCCGGCGGGCGCAGGCAAGCCCGGCCATGCCGGCGCCGATGATGGCGATGGAGTTGGAAGGGATCACAGGCGGGGCTCCCGGTCAGTGGCGCGAGGGTTGGACGGCGTGAGCCGCCGCTCACCCTCAGGGTGGGGGCGCCGAGGTCATTGTGCAATGCACAATCGCATCAGGGGAGCGACAGATCACCCGATCCGCAGGCGGGCGGCCAGATCCTTCAAATCGTCAAGGGAGGGCTCCTTGCGCGGCCACACCAGATCAACGCCGTCGTCGGCATGGCGTGGCAGAACATGAACATGAACATGCGGCACGGTCTGCCAGCCCGCCGGGCGGTTGGCCTGCAACACCGTCACTCCCTCCGGCGAAAACGCCGCCTGCACCGCCTGCGCCACCTTGTGGACGGTCCGGAACAGGGCGGCGGCCTCGTCCTCGGTCATGTCGAGCAAGGTCTCGGCCGGACGTTTCAGCGCCACCAGAACATGACCGGGGTTCACCTGACCGGCGTCCATGAAGGCGAAGGTCAGGTCGTCCTCGTAAACCTTGGCGCAGGGCAAGTCGCCCTCGATCAGGCGGGTGAAGATGGTGCGGGTCATGGCGGCGGCATCCTTGGGCGGGGCTGTGTCAGGCGGGGTGGTGTCAGGCAGGGCGGCGGGCGACCAAGCGGGTGACGCTGGCGGCGCCGCGATGCAGCGGTCCTTCGTCCAGATCGGTCTCCACCTCCTCCAGGTGCAGGACTTCGGCGCCGCGGAAGTCCTCGGCCAGGGTGGCGGCGTCATAGAGCATCTCCCGCACCGGCGGCCCGCCGGAGCCACGCCCCAATTGATCCGGGTGGAACACCTCCATCAGCACCAGCCCGCCCGGCTTCAGGGCACCGTACATGGCGTGGTGCATGGACCGCCGCAGGTCCGGGCCGAAGTGAATGAAGACGGCGGCGACGGCATCGAAAGCGGCCACCGGCCACGCCCAATCGGCAAGATCGGCCACTTGCGCGTGGATGGTGACGCGACGGTCGAGCGCCAGCTTCAACGCCTTCCGCACCGCCACCGGCGATCCGTCGACGGTGCTGACCCGCATGCCCTGTTCGGCCAGCCAGACGCCGTTGCGCCCCTCGCCGTCGGCCACCGCCAGCACCTCCATGCCGGGCCTCAGTCGGTGGCGCTGCGACACCAGGAATGCATTGGGCTCGACACCGTACAGATACTCTCGGCTGGCGAATTTATCGTCCCAGAAGGCGGACATCATCCCCTCGTGCGGCAGTGGGCGATACGGGGGGCACAGCATGGCCCGCCTCGCGGCGAAAGTGCAACACCGGACTCATCTTTCCACGGCCGCAACAAAATCAAGGGTTGATAGTGTATGGCTAAATGGTTATGAGTCGCCTACGCCTTTCGGGGTGCACGGGTGCGGCGGATCCTGACTGTCAACATCGGATCCGACCGGCGGCCGCAGCGGGGGCTGGCGGCCGGCGGTACGATCCACACGGTGGTGATCGTCCATGTCTGCGAGTCTCTATGCCCTCGGGGCTTCCTATGCCGGCCAAGTCTTCACCGTGGCGCGCCTTGCCGCACGGGCGTTCGAGCGGCGCGTTGGCCGCCTTGGCCTGACCGGCGAACAGGCCATGGTGTTGAGCGCCGTGCTCGACCATGCCAGCCTGCTGCCCCACGCCCTGCCCGCCCCGGCCGGTTCCCTTCCGCCGGAGGCACGGGTCAACGCCATTCATCAACTGATCGCCGCCGGTCTGGTGGACCTGACCGCCGCCGGCCACCTGACGGCAACGACGGCGGCGGTGCCCTTGCGCCCGGCCCTGGTGGCCGCCATGGATTGCATCGACACCATCGCCACGGAAGGTCTCGACCCCATGGCGAGACAGGCGGCGCTCTACCTGCTGACGCGGCTGGCCGACAATCTCGCCCGTGACGCGCA
>JAEWWF010000181.1 GCA_023396465.1 Pseudomonadota bacterium | reverse complement strand
TCCATGAACGGCGCGTCGGGGGCGAAGCCGGGGGTATGCTGTTCCATGCGCTCCTGGGTGGCGTCCAGGCCGGCTTCCACCGTCACCCGCTCGCTGGCCGCCCAGGTGGCGACGTAGTCGAGGCGGGTCTTGTGGCCGTCATAGGTGTCGCCGGCGGTGCCGAAGCCCCAGTATTGGCGGGTGATGGCGGTGTCCGACACGCCCAGCACATGGGTCAGGGTGTTGTCGAAGGTGTCCAGCGTGGCGGCGAGGCGCAGGAAGCGTTCTGTCTCGTCACGGTTCCAGTCGCGGTCGGCGGTATTGGCGTCATAGAAGATGTCCTCCCGCTGGTAGCGGGCGGTGGCGTCGAAGCGCAGTTGGTCCGACGCCTGAAGGCCGAGGCTGCCGGCCAGCGACCACTGGCGGTAGGGGTCTTCGGCATCGCCACCGCGCTTGCCGTTGAAGTCGGAATAGCCGAGCGCATGAGTGCCGGCCGCCGACAGGCGGAAATCCACCGGCCCTTGCAGGCCGGAGACGCTGGCGCGGGCGCGGCTGGTGTCGTAGCTGCCGTATTCGGCGGTGACCTCGCCAGCCAGCGGCTCGGTCGGGCGCTTGGTGACGATGTTGATGACGCCGCCGCCGGTATCGGCGCCGAAGTGGCCCGGCTGCGGCCCGCGCAGCACGTCGATGCGGGCGACGTCGCCCATGGTGAGTTCGCTGATGGGGTATTGCGACTGGCTCTGGCTGGTGTCGCTCATCTCGATGCCGTCGATGAACATGCGCACGTTGCGCGGGCCAAGGCCGCGGATGGTGACGCTGGCGGGCTGCCCCATGCCGCGCTGGCCGGAGACGGTGACGCCGGGCGACAGCCGCAGGGCATCCTCCAGGCGGCGGATCTGGCGGGCGTCGATGTCGGCGGCGGTGATCTCGGTGACGGCGGTGGCGGACAACGCCTGCGGCACGCCCTGCGGCGGCGGCACTGTCACCCGCAGGGGCGGCAGGTCGGCGGTGTAGGTGGGGTCGGTCAGCACCACGCGGGTCGGCTGACCGTCGTCCGCCACGGCGGCGGAAACGGGCAGGGCGGCGGCGAGGGCGGCGGCAAGGGCAGGCGGAAGGGAACGCTGGCGCATGATGAACGGCGGCCTTGCTTCCAGCGGATCGGCCGGGCGCGCGACGGCGGTGCCGGCGTCGATCCGGGCGGATTGACGACGGACGTCGGCCGCGCCCGCAGGTTCCCGGCGCGCATGGATCGGGCGCCGGACCAATGGGCACGGTATGACCGCGACGGCCGAAATCAGAAGCGGAAGGCTCTACGTCCGGGGCGCCACGGTGACGTCGATGGGCGCGTCACCGCAACGGCTGCCCGCACCCTCGACACACCCCGATCGAAGGTATGGTGACGCTGTCTGCGGCAGGTCTCCTGGCTCGCGGATCGCCGGTCTGCGTCGCCTTCCCGGCGCCGGGGCGCCAGTGGCATGAGACGCAGGCCTCACCGCTCACAGTTGCGGGGACAGCCACGGCACGAAACCCTCTTGCGAGTCGGTCTCTTCCGTCGTTCCCTTTTAATCCTCCGGCGTTTCTGCCGTGCGAGGAACCGTAGACAAGCTTTGGGTACTCCCGCAGCTCCAGGCTGTCAACCATGCCGTGAGGGGATATGCTGCTATTGACGAGGAATGGGTGGAGGCCAGAATGACCGACGATCCCATGGCAACCCCCGCCAGCCCGCCCTGCCTGCTGCACGAGGTGGATCCGCTCTACGCCGGCTTCGCCCCACCGCAGGAGGTGGCGGCCGCCCTGGCGGAGGTGCTGGCGGAGGAACGCACCCTGGCAAGGGCGGCGAGAGTCGTTTGCCTGCCGGGCGAGGATCGTGCCGCCGCGATCGGCCGGGCGCTGACGGTGCGCCGGCTGGGCGGCGGACCGGCGCGGCTCGATCGCCCGTTCCTCGCCCATCTGCGCGACTTGCCGCCGTCGGCCCGCGCGGCGGCGGTCGCTGCCCGTCATGCGGCGCTGGCGGTTCGGTTGGGGCGATTACTCCCGCGTCTGGCCGATGACGACTTGCATGCGGTGCTGATGCCGCTCCGCCGCCGCCATGAGGTATTGGCGGCGACGGGGGGCTGATCGAGTGTTCATTCCGGCGCCGGCGGCGGCCCGCCGCCGCCCCGGCGGCCACGCGGCGGGGATTCCATCAGGGCCGCCACCGCCTTGCGGCCGTCGCCGTCGAGGCGGGCGAGCAGATCGGCGGCCATGGCGTAGACCCCTTCGGCCACCGCCGCCTCGCTCCGTCGCAGGGCGTCCAGGGCCGCCGCCGTGCGGGCGGCGTCCGGCGGATCGAGCCGCAGCGCCTCGGCCGCTGCCCGGCGGGCGTCGTGAACCGCGCCGATGCGGGCCGACAGGATGGAACGGTGGGTGGACAGCACGGTCTCCAGCACCGGATGATCCTCCGGTGGCAGCACCTCCTTCAACTGGTGCGGGCCGGGGATGGAGAACGGCGGGCGGCGGTGATCCGGGCGGCGGTCGTCGTCGAAGGCGACCTTTACCCCGGCGGTGGCGACCGCCGCCACCAGCACCACATTCAGCACCAGCGAAGCGATGAGCACGAGTGTGCGTCTGTTGCGCGGCAGCGGCATGTCAGTGATCCAGATAGCTGTCGGTCAGGATGGCATAGGTGAGCAGCGACGGTTCCGCCGTCGCCGTCGGGTCGCCGCCGCCGCTGTTCACCGGCAGGCTGGCACCCAACAGCACGCCGACGGCGACGCAGGCGGCCAGGGCGGTTCCGGCCAGCCGCCAGCCACCGAACAGGGCGGCGATCTCCCGCCACAGGCCGGGCAGATCGGTGTCGGGGGCGAGGGCGGCGATACGGGCGGCGAGAGCGGCGGACGGGGCGGGTGGCGGTGGCACGGCGGAAAGGGCGGCATCCAGCGCCCGTTCCCGCGCCGTCACCGCCCGCGCCTCCGCCGAGGTATCGAGCAGCGCCAGCGCGGCACCGCGCTCGGCCGGCGGCCAGCGGGCGGGGTCGGCGCCATGGGCGGCGACCAGGGCGGCGAAGCGGTCGGGGGTCATCATGTCACCTCTCCCAGCAGATCGGAGGCTTGGCCGGCAAGGTCGCGGCGGAGCGCCCGGCGGGCGCGGGACAGAAGGGATTCCAGGGCCTCCACCGATACCTCCATCACCTGCGCCGCCTCGATATTGCTCATCTGCTCGTAGTAGCAAAGCACCAGCGCCTCGCGCTGACGCTCCGGCAAGCGGTCGAGAGCCGCCCGCACCTGCACCGTGACCGCCTCGGCCTGCAAGCCAGCGACCGGGGAAGGGCGGCTGTCGGCCAACTCCTCGTCCAACGCCAGCGGTCGGGGACGGCGCAGGCGGTCGCGGCACAGGTTGAGCGCCACCCGGCACAGCCACGTCCCCCAGCGGGCTTGACCGGGCCGCCAGCGGTCGATGTGCCGCCACGCCCGCAGGAAGGTTTCCTGCGCCACGTCCTCGGCTTCCGCCCGGCTGCCGAGCAGGCGTGTCGCCAGGGCATGGACCAGCCCCAGGTGCCGGTCCACCAGCGCCTGCCAGGCGCGTCCGTCGCCTTCGGCGGCGCGGCGCACAAGCTCGCCGTCGGGATCGTGGACGGCCGGTTCGGCGGACGGGGGCAACGGCTCCTCTGGCATGGTGAACGGTGGGATCGCGTCGATCCTGCCTCTCTCCAACGGGCGGGAGAAGAAAATCCGTCGCGACGGATTTGCCGCCGCGCTGCGTTAGAGGCACATACTCCCTTCGTTTCGTCGGTGACACAGCCCCATCATGACCCTTTCCCCCGAGACCACGACCAGCCGACGTTCGCCGTCACTCTCCGTCGCCGAGCCACCCGCTCCGGTCCGTCGGCGGCGGGGGCGCCTGGTGGTGCTGGCGGTGCTGCTGCTGGCGGTGGCGGGCGGCGGGGCTTTCTATGCTTACGGCAGGTTGTCCGCGCCGCCACCACCGACGTGGCGCACCGCCACCGCCGCCGTCGGAACGGTCGAACGCACCGTCACCGCCGTCGGCTCGCTGCAACCGAAAAATTACGTCGATATCGGGGCCCAGGTGTCCGGGCAATTGCGGACGCTGCATGTGGAGGTCGGCGACAAGGTGCAGGAAGGCCAGTTGCTGGCCGAGATCGACGCCCGCGTCTACACCGCCCGGGTGGAGGCCAACCGGGCGCAAATCAAGGATCTGGAAGCGCAGATGGCCATGCAGCAGGCGCAATTGGAGTTGGCCGAGGCGCAGTATCGCCGCAACGAGCGCCTGTTCCGATCCAACGCCGCCAGCCAGGACGCCCTTGACGTCAGCCGCACCGAGGCGGCCGTGGCGCGGGCCCGCATCGCCTCGTTACAGGCGCAGTTGGAGCAAGCACAATCCAATCTGGAGGCCGACGAGGCCAACCTCAGTTATACCACCATCTATGCCCCCATGGCCGGCACGGTGGTGTCGCAGGAGGCGGTGGCGGGTCAGACCCTCAACACCAACCAGTCGGCGCCGGTGATCATGCGCATCGCCGAGCTGGACACCATGACCCTGAAGGCGCAGGTGGCGGAGGCCGACATCGTGCGCCTGACGCCGGGCATGGCGCTGGAGTTCTCCACCCTCGGCATGGCCGATCGGCGGTGGTCGAGCACCATTCGGCAAATATTGCCAACCCCGCAGATCGTCAACGACGTGGTGCTCTACGACGTGCTGGCCGACGTGCCCAATCCCGACATGATGCTGATGACCGACATGACGGCGCAGGTCTTCTTCATCGAGGGCCGCGAGAGCGATGTCGTCACCGTGCCGCTGGCGGCCCTGCAAGGCGGCCGAGGCGACACGCCGCCGAGCGTGCGGGTGGTGAAGGCCGACGGCGGCATCGAGACGCGGCCGGTGACGGTCGGCCTGCGCACCCGCACCGAGGCCGCGATACGGGACGGGCTTGCCGCTGGCGAGACGGTGATCGTCGGCGCGCAGACCGCCGGCAGCCGGAGTGGCGGCGGCACCGGTGGTGGCGGTAGCGCCGGTGGTCCCCCTGGCGGCGGTCCGGGCATGGGGCCGCCGCCATGAGCCGGCGCCCGTTGCTGGAATTGTCTGGCGTCGAGAAGGTCTACCGCAGCGGCGACAGCGAATTGCGGGCCCTGGACGGCATCGACCTGACCATCGCGGCGGGCGAGTACGTCGCCATTATCGGCCAGTCGGGCAGCGGCAAATCGACGCTGATGAACATCCTTGGCTGCCTCGACCGCCCTTCGGCGGGGCGTTACCGGGTGGCCGGCCATGATATCGCCGCCATGGATGCCGACGCGGTGGCGGCCCTGCGGCGCGATACCTTCGGCTTCGTGTTCCAGCGGTACAACCTGCTGGCCGATGCCTCGGCGATGGAAAACGTGGAGGTGCCGGCCATTTACGCCGGCCTGCCGCGCGACGACCGCGAGGACCGGGCGCTGGCGCTGCTGGAGCGGCTGGGGATCGGCGACCGCGGCGGCCACCGGCCGGGGCAGCTGTCGGGCGGCCAGCAGCAGCGGGTGTCCATCGCCCGCGCGCTGATGAACGACGCCGCCGTCATCCTCGCCGACGAGCCCACCGGGGCGCTCGACAGCCGCAGCGGCCAGGATGTGCTGGCACTGCTGGAGGCGCTGCACGGCGAG
>JAEWWF010000164.1 GCA_023396465.1 Pseudomonadota bacterium | reverse complement strand
TCGATGATCGACCACTCAAAGTCGGTCAGTTCGTAGCGGCGTTGCGACATACAAGGTCTCCTTCAAAGACCTTGAAGCACATTCGCTCACAACTGGGAATCCATTTATGAGTTTGCGACCTAGGGCGTGCCCCATGAAGGCGGCTGTATCGACATTCAGCTTGCGCCGGTGGTGCTGCCGTGATTCGCCGAATCAGGTATTTCTGGTTCAGTGGGACATGGCGAAGCGATATGAACTGACCTCGGCGCAATGGGGGCGGATTGAGAACCTTTTGCTGGGAAAGGTCCCTGACCCTGGCCGCACAGGGACTGATAACCGCACCTTCGTCAATGCTGGGTTCTGCGTTCGGGAGCCCGTTGGTCGGATATGCGCGAGCACTACGGCAAGTACAAGTATAAGACGGTGCATAAGCGCTTCACGCGGTGGGCAGCCAAAGACGTCTGGGACAAGGTGCTCGCCAACCTGATCAAGGGCCGCATAACGAGTGCTTGATGACCGACAGCGCCATCGTACAGGCCCACCAGCAGGCTGCGACCGGAAAAGGGGGCAAAAACTTGGCTTTCGGGTGTCCCCGAGGAGGATTGAGTACCAAAATCCATCTTGCCATCTATGGTGAGGGTCGTCCGGTCCGCTTCATCCGGACGCCCGGCCAAGTCAACGACAGCACCCAGGCTCTGGCATTGCTCGATGGGGATCGCCCCCGCTACGTTCTGGCCGACAAGGACTACGACAGCCACGCCATTCTCAACTCGGTCGAGGCATGCGGCCCCCAACCTATCATTCTTCAGCGCTCCCAGATGAAGCGCGCCCGACCGTTCGACGCCCGCATCTACAAGAAGCGTAGCCTCGTCGAGCGCGCAATCAACAAGCTCAAGCACTTTCGCTGCATCGCCGCCCACTACGACCGCAAGCCGGCCAATTTCATGGTATTTCTCTGCCCCGCACCCCTGCCGATGTGGCTGCCCCTGAATGTCGAATCAACCTAGACCCGGCAGCCATGGTCACCAAAAGAGCGCACACCAGACCACGCCTCCCGCTTCGACACTGATTGATACTCGGTCTTATCTCGGCAAGGCGGGTTAAGGTTTGGAGCGAAGCGCTCAGTGCCTTTTGGTGGTGCGCTTGATGCCTGTCCGCCGTGCGCTCGGTGACAAGACGCCCCGTGCCGCCCTGACTTAGCCTTTCCAATCATGCCGTAGAGCATCACCCGCCGCCCGATCGTGGTCGGCGGGAAACAAGAAACCGTGAACAGAGGCTCCTGCCGGAGCCATCGCTTCGCCGTCACCGGCCCATCCGGCCGGACCACAAACCTCGCCCGCCGGTGCCGCCTGAGCGCCGCGGAATGGGAGACTTCATCCATGCGATCCTCGCACACGCCCGGCGCCGCCTTCGCGGTGCTCGGAACCCTTTGCCTCGCCTCCGCCATCGCGTCCGCTCCGGCCGCCGCCGAGCCGGTCCCTGCGCCGTGGTGGCCGGCCAAGGTGATCGATGCCGCCAAGGCCGATAAGCCCGTCGTCGATTACGTGCCGCTGGAGAAGGCCAGCAAGCCGTGGTCGGTCTGCGTGCTGTTCCCGCACATGAAGGACAGCTTCTGGGTCGCCGTCGCCTATGGCGTGGTCAGCGAGGCGCAGCGCCAGAACATCGGCATGACCCTTTACGAGGCCGGCGGCTACTCCAACCTGCCGCGCCAGCTGTCGCAGTTCGACGACTGCCGCGCCGCCGGCGCCAACGCGATCATCGTCAGCGCCATCTCGGAAGCCGGGCTGGCGCAGAAGATCGCCGAGGCCCGCGCCGCCGGCATCGCCGTCATCGGTGCCGTCAACCCCATGGCGGAGGCGGCGACCAACGGCAAGATCTTCGTCGACTTCCCGACCATGAGCGCCCAGACCGGCCGCTATCTGGTCGACCACTTGGGCGCCGCCGGCGGCAAGGTCGTGACCTTCCCCGGCCCGGCCGGATCGGGCTGGGCGGAAGCCTACAACGACGGCTTCAAGCAGGCCGTGGCCGGCACCGCCGTCACCGTCCTCGACGCCAAGTTCGGCGATACCGGCGTCGCCGTCCAGCAGCAGCTGGTGCAGGATGCCTTGCAGGCCTACCCGGACATGACCGTCATCTGGGGCACCGCCCCCACCGCCGAGGCCGCCATCGGCGCCATCATGGAGGCCGGGCGCGACGACGTGCTCATCATGTCGACCTATGAGAACCAGGCGATGCTGGATGCCATGAAGCGCGACGAGATCGCCGGCTTCGCCACCCAGTACCCGGTGTTGCAGGGGCGCATCGCCGTCGACATGGCGGTGCGCGCCCTGGACGGGGCCGAGGTCATGGCCTTCGCCCAGCCGGTGCCGGAGGTGGTGACGCGCACGACGGCCGACGCCATCAACCTCGACCTCGTGCTGGCGCCGGCCGACTGGCGCCCGTCCTACACCGTCTCGGCCCGGTGACGGCCATGGCGGTGGCGCCTCTGCCCACAGCCCCGGCGCCGGTGGCGCCGGGGACCGCCCCCGCGGCGCCGGTGCTGTCGCTGCGGGGGATCGTCAAGCAGTTTCCGGGCGTGCGGGCGCTTGATGGCGTGTCGCTGGACGTGCGGCCGGGGGAAGTGCATGTGCTGCTCGGCGAGAACGGCGCCGGCAAGTCCACCCTCATCAACGTCATCGCCGGCACCTTCGCCGCCGATGCGGGCGATTATCTCATCGAGGGCATCCCGGCAGGCGCCCTGACGCCGCAGCGCGCCCGCGCACTGGGCATCTGTCCGGTGTTCCAGGAATTCTCGCTGGCCCCCAACCTGACGGTGGAGGACAACCTGTTCCTTGGCCGCGAGCCGCGCCGCCTCGGCTTCCTCGACCGCCGCGCCATGCGGGCGGAGGCGCGGCGCATCATCGCCGACCTGGGCTTCGACCTCGACCCGACGCGCGTCGTCGCCACCCTGTCGCGGGCGCACCAGCAGATGGCCGAGATCGCCAAGGCCCTGCTGGCCGAGCCGCGCGTGCTGATCCTGGACGAGCCCACCGCCTCGCTGACCGAAAGCGAGACGGAGAAGCTGTTCGGCCTGATCGAGCGCCTGCGGGCCGAGGGGGTGGCGATCATCTACGTCTCCCACCGCATGCCGGAAATCCGCCGCCTGGGCGACCGCATCACCGTGCTGCGCGACGGCCGGCACGTCCGCACCCTGCCCATGGCGGGGGTGACGGAGGAAACCCTGGTGGAACTGATGACCGGCCGCAAGGTCGAGGTGCTGTTTCCGCACATCCTGCATCGGCCGGGGGAGGCGGCGCTGGACCTGCGCGGCCTCACCACCGCCGACCGCAGCGTGCAGGGCGCCGACTTCGTCGCCCGCCGGGGCGAGATCACGGGCATCGCTGGACTGGTCGGCTGCGGCAAGTCCGAACTGGTGCGCGCCGCCTATGGCCTGTGCCCGCTGGAGAACGGCGAAGTGCGGCTGTTCGGCGAGGTCTTCCGCCATCCGTCGCCGGCCCGGGCGCTGCGGCGCGGCCTGTGCTACTTCCCGTCCGACCGGGTGGCGGAGGGGCTGGCGCTGGAGCGGCCGATCCGCGAGAACGCCTCCATGGCGGCGCTGGACGAAGCCGCCATTGCCCGTGGCGGCGTGCTGCGGCGGGCCGGCGAGCGCGGCCTGATCCAGCGCACGGTGGAGCGTCTCGCCCTGCGGCCGGCCCACATCGAACGGCCCGTGGGCGCCCTGTCGGGCGGCAACCGCCAGAAGGTGGTGCTGGCTCGCGGGCTGGTGCGCGACACCCAGGTCTTCCTGTTCGACGAACCCACCGTCGGCATCGACGTCGGCGCCAAGGCCGACCTCTACGCCGTCCTGAAGGAGCTGGCGGAAGGCGGTGCCGCCATCGTGCTGGTGTCGTCGGAGCTGCCGGAGGTGCTCCACCTGTCCAACCGCGTCTACGTCATGCACCGCAGCCGCATGATCGCCGAACTGTCGGGCGCCGACCTGACCGAGCAGGCGATCCTGTCCTGCTTCTTCGCCGAAACCGGCGACGGCCGCACCGTGCGGGAGGGGAGGGCATCATGAGCGTGCGTCCCCTCGACCATCCACCCGTCCCCCTGCGACCCGACGAGCGTGCCCTGCGCCTGATGGCCGCCATCGGCCTGCTGCCGCTGTTGCTGGTGGCGGCGGTGGCCGTCGTCGGCATCCTGGAGCCGCGGTTCTTCGGGGTCATGAACCTGCTGAACATCCTGCGCGGCGCCTCCTTCCTCGCCATCATCGCGGCGGGGCAGATGATCGTGCTGATCTCCGGCGGGTTCGACCTGTCGGTCGGCGCCGTCGTGGCCCTGACCAGCACCGTGTCGGCCTCGGTCATGGCGGTGGTGGGGGCGGCGCTGCCCGAGGCGTCGGGCGTGGTCATTGCCGTCGGCCTCGCCGCCGGCCTCGCGGTCGGCGCCGTGGTCGGGCTGGTGAACGGGGCCTGCGTGGTGCTGCTGAGGGTGTCGCCCTTCATGGTGACGCTCGGCACCATGTCCATCGTCGGCGGGCTGGCGC
>JAEWWF010000137.1 GCA_023396465.1 Pseudomonadota bacterium | reverse complement strand
GTCCCCCCACCTGCAAGATCGTTCAAGACCCCGCGCGCCATCGCCGGCTACCTCTCGGCACCCATGCCACCGACCGGGAGAGCCACCGTGGACGCCGATTTCCTGCTCACCTGCCTTGTCATCATCGCCTCGCCGGGCAGCGGGGCGCTGTTCACCATCGCCACCGGCCTGTCACGGGGCGCCGCCCCCGGCGCGGTGGCCGCCTTCGGCTGCACCCTCGGCATCGTGCCCCACATGGCGGCCGCCGGCCTGGGCCTCGCCGCCCTGTTGCAGACCAGCCCGCTGGCGTTCCAGGCCCTGAAGCTGCTGGGCGTCGGCTACCTGCTCCATATGGCGTGGTCGATCCTGCGCCACGGCGGCGGCCTGACGTTGCAGCCGGCCAGCGCCCAACCCGCCGCCCGGCTGATCCTGTCCGCCGTGCTGATCAATCTGCTCAATCCCAAGCTCTCCCTGTTCTTTCTCGCCTTCCTGCCGCAGTTCATCACGCCCGCCGACCCCGCGCCGGGGCAGCGCCTGGTGATGCTCGGCGCCGTGTTCATGGCGCTCACCTTCGTGGTCTTCGCCGTCTACGGCGCGGCGGCGGCGTGGATGCGGCGCCACGTTCTGGAGCGGCCACGGGTCATGCTGTGGCTCAACCGCACCTTCGCCGCCGCCTTTGTCGCCCTGGCGCTGCGGTTGGCCGTGGCGGCGGGCTGAGTGGGCATCGCATCACCTGCCCCTTTTAGGCGCACCAACCGTACAAAACACCCATGACGATAATTCTACCCTTGCGGGTCAAGCCTGCACCATGCAGTTTATGCGCTATATTTTCCCATGGAGAAGGGGTGCAGCATGGGCGGCGACACAGACAGGCGGGGCGCGGCGTCCTGGTGGGCGGAGTGGCTGACCCGCCATCCGCTGATGGCGGTGGCGGCGGCTTTGGTGGTGACGGCGACGCTGGCCTTCGGCATCCGGTCGCTGGGTTTCAACACCGACTACAAGGTGTTCTTCGACCGCGACAACCCCGACCTCGTCGCCTTCGAGCGCATGAGCACGGTGTTTTCCCGCGACGACACCATCCTGTTCGTGCTGCGCCCCGACACCGGCGATATCTTCACTCCCACCACCCTCGGGGCGCTGGAGGCCCTGACCAACGCGGCCTGGCATATCCCCCATGCGGTGCGGGTCGACTCGCCGACCAACTTCCAGTTCACCCGCGCCGCCGGCGACGATCTGGTGATCGATGATCTGGTGCGGACTGCGGCCAGACTGCCGCCGGAGGCCCTCGCCCGGACACGCGAGATCGCCCTCGGCGATCCCGATCTCGTTCATAAGCTGGTGGCGGGTGACGGCCGCGCCGCCGGGGTGCTGGTCACCCTGCATCTGCCGGAGGGCTCGCCCGTCGCCACCCTGGACGCGGTGGCGACGGCGCGGGAGTTGGCGGACCGCACCCGCGCCACCACCCCCGGACTGACGGTGGCGGTGACTGGCCTCGCCCCCATCGCCGCCGCCTATCCCGAAGCCTCCCAGCGCGACATCGCCACCCTGCTGCCCGCCATGCTGGGGGTGGTGCTGCTGGTGCTGCTGGTGCAACTGCGGTCGGTGAGCGGCAGCCTGGTGGCCATGGCCATCATCCTGGCGTCGTCCATGGCGGCGTTCGGCGTCGCCGGGTGGAGCGGCATCCTGCTGACCCCTCCCACCATGATGGCGCCGCTCATCATCATCACCATCGCCGTGGCCGACTGCCTTCATATCATCATGGCGGTGCAGAAGGCCCGCGACGGAGGAGCACAAGGCCGCGAGGCCGTGCGCCGCGCCTTGCGGGCGACCGTCAAGCCGGTGGTGATCACCAGCGTGACGACGGCGGTCGGCTTCCTGGCGCTGAACTTCGCCTCCTCGCCGCCCTACCGCGAGATGGGCACCATGGCCGCCGCCGGAACCGCCGTCGCCCTGCTGCTGTCGCTGACGGTCTTGCCGGCGGCGCTGATGCTGCCCTTCGTTGGTCGCCGCCGAGGCAGCGGACCGGGCATGGTGGCGGCGGCCTCCGCCCGCCTCGCCGCCGTGGTCTGCCGTGCCCCCGGCCGCATCGTCGCCGCCACCCTGGCCCTCAGCGCCGCCATCCTGCCGTTCGGCCTGCTGCTGACCATCGACGACCACATCGTCGAGTATTTCGACGAGAGCATGCAGATCCGCCGCGACACCGATTTCGCCCTCGAACACCTGACCGGCGTCTACAACGTCGCCTTCGCGGTGGAGACCGGCCGCGACTACGGCATCGCCGACCCTGCCTATCTGGCACGGCTGGAAGCCTTCACCGGCTGGCTGCGGGCACAGCCGGAGGTGCGGTCGGTGTCCAGCTTCAGCGACACGGTGAAGAGCATGAACCGCTCCCTCCATGGCGACGATCCCGCCTGGTACCGCCTGCCCGACACGCCGGAACTGGCCTCGCAATACACGCTGCTCTACGAGTATTCCCTGCCCTATGGGCGCACGCTGATGGATCGGGTCGACCTGCGCAAGTCGGTCACCCGCGTCATGGTCAGCCTGGATGCCGTCAGCACCGCCCAAATCCTGGCGGTCAAGGCGCGCGGCGAGGCATGGCTGCGCGACCACGGCGCCTGGGGCGAGCCGCGCGGCACCGGCGTCGCCGTCATGTTCGCCGGCCTGACCCACCACAATATCGAGGCCATGCTGTGGGGCACCGCCTGGGTGCTGATCGCGGTGATCGTCGCCGTCGGCCTGTCGCTGGGAAGCTGGCGGCTGGGGCTGGTGTCGGTGGCGCCCAACGTGCTGCCGCCGGTGCTCGCCTTCTGCCTGTGGGCGGCCGGCGGCGGTCTGGTGAACACCGCCGTCTCCATGGTGACGGTGGTCGCCCTCGGCCTGATCGTCGACGCCACCATCCATCTGCTGGCCCGCTACCAGCAAGGCCGCCACGCCGGAGGGAGCCCGGAAGCGGCCGTGCGCGCCGCGCTGGACGGCGTCAGCGCCCCCATCGTCGCCAGCACGGTCACTCTGGCGGCGGGGTTTCTCATCCTGTCGCAGTCGAGCTACCGCATGAACGCCGACATGGGCCTGCTGTCGGCGGTGATGGTGACGGTCGCCATGGTGTTCGATCTGGTGTTCCTGCCCGCCCTGCTGCTGACACTCGCCCGCCGCCGGGCGGGCCGCAGGGCGGCAACCGCCGCCACCCCGGCAGCGGAAGCGGCCTGTGGCGTCAGAAGTGATAGCCGAGGGTGATCAGCAGGTGGTCGTCGCGCCGGGCGGCATAGAGCACCTGCTCGCTCGGCTCGGCGTTCTGGATCAGCTGGCCCCGCACCTCCAGCGTGATGTTGCGCGCCAACCGCGTCTCGAAGGTGGCCGAGCAGGCCTGTGACAAGGTGGCGACGTCGACCATGCAACCGGCCAGCAGCGAGGTATCGTCCAGATCGTTGGCGCTCCACCGCAGGCCGAGGAACACCTCGTCATCGATGGTGGTCGGCGGTCCGCCGTGGCCACGGCCGTCATGGTGGTACTCGGCCAGCAGGCCGAGATCACCACCCTCTCCGATGGCGCCGAACAGCGTGTACTCGCCCCCCAGCCCGAAGGCGAGGAACGGGCCGCCGCTGCCGACGCGCCAGAACCCTTCCGCCTTCAGCAGCAGCGCGCCTTCGGTCGCCTGCGCCTCGACGCCGATCTGGTCGATGACGTCGTAATGGGGGATCAGGATCGGTCGCCCCTTGTCGTCGTGCCCCAGGTCCACCCGCGGCTCGCGCGCCGTGCCGTGGAAGGCGGAGACCGCCACATCATAGGCACCGGACGACAAAGCATAGCGGGCGGCGACATCCACCGCCTCGCGGCCGTGGTCCGAGTGGAAGACCGCCCGGCCGGGCTCGACCGGAAACGGCCCGCGCAGACGTCCGCCGCGACCGGGAAAGGTGCCGTCGCGGAAGACCGGCAGCACATAGGCTTCGAGGCTGCCCCAGTCGCGCTGGATACCGAGGGTGATCATCGGCTGGCCGAGCTTGTCGTCGGCGTCCAGGCGGCGCGACAGGTCGCGCTGATTGATGATGTCCACCACCCGGCGGCTCTCCAGCTTGCCCCAGTGGACGCGGGAGATGCCGACGCGGGTCCACCAGTCGGCACCCACATGCGTCC
>JAEWWF010000131.1 GCA_023396465.1 Pseudomonadota bacterium | reverse complement strand
ACCCGCAGCGCCATGGCGCCGTGGTCGCGGCCGATGGCCTCCACCCGCGCGATCAGGTGTTCCACCTCCGCCGCCGGTCCGTCCAGTTCGCAGATCAGCAGCGCCTCCACGTCCAGCGGATAGCCGGCGTTGACGAAGGCTTCGGCGGCATGGATGGCGGGGCGGTCCATCATCTCCAGCCCGGCCGGGATGATCCCGGCGGCGATGATGGCGGCGACGCAATCCCCCGCCGTCTCGTTGCTGGGGAAGCCCATGAGCACCGCCCGCGCCGTCTCCGGCCGGCGCAGGATGCGCACCGTCACCTCGGTGACGATGCCGAGCATGCCCTCCGACCCGGTGACGACGCCGAGCAGGTCGTAGCCGCCGGCATCCAGGTGCTTGCCGCCCAGGCGGACGATCTCGCCATCCGGCAGCACCATCTCGACGCCGAGCAGGTTGTTGGTGGTGAGGCCGTATTTCAGGCAATGCACGCCGCCGGCGTTTTCCGCCACGTTGCCGCCGATGGAACAGGCGATCTGGCTGGAGGGGTCGGGGGCGTAGTAGAAGCCGCGATGGGCCACCGCCGTGGTGATGGCCAGGTTGGTGACGCCCGGCTGGGCGACCACGCATCGGTTGTCGAAGTCGATATCGAGGATGCGGTTGAACCGCCCCATGCCGATGGTCACCGCATCGGCCAGCGGCAATGATCCGCCGGACAGCGACGTCCCCGCCCCGCGCGGCACCACCTTCACGCCGTTGTCATGGCACCAGCGCAGGATCTGGCTGACCTGATCGGTGCTTTCCGGCAGCCCCACCACCAGCGGCAGCTGTCGGTAAGCGGTGAGCGCGTCGCACTCGTAGGCGCGCAGCTCGTCCTCATCGACGATGACGCCCTCGCCCGGCACGATGCGGCGCAGGGCCTCCACGATATCGGACCGCCGGGCGATGGTACCCTGGTCCGGCGCCGGCATACGCATGCGGCGTTCCTCCCGTCCGACGGCATCCTTCGGGATGCTCACATTCCCTGCATCATAGGCGGCCAGGATCGGATGTGACAATGCGCGAACGGCGGAAGGGGTGCGGGAGACACGCGGTCACCGCCTCAAAATGCATCATGCCCGGATGGTGGTCCGGGCATGATGCGGTTCTAGGGTATGTAGAGGAGCCGCCGGTCAGTCGGTGCCGGAGGCCGGGGGAACCGGCTCGACCGGCGCCGGGGCCTCGCCCTCGGCGGGAGCGGCGGCTTTCTTGCGCGGGGCCCGGCGCTTGGCGGGGGCCTTCTCCACCGGATCGGTGGCGCCCTCGACGGCCGCCGTCTTGCGGACGCGGGTACGCTTGGGCTTGGGCGCTGCCTCCGCTTCGGTCTCGGTCCCGGCGGCGGCATCCCCCTCCACAGGGGCGGTCGGCTCGGCAGCCTTCTTGCGGCTACGCGGGGCGGCGGTCTTGGCGGCGGTGGACTTGGCCGCCGGAGCCTTCCGGGTGGCCGGCGTCCGCTTGCGCTTGGGCTTCTCCTCGGCGACGGTCTCCACCGCCGTCGCGTCCTGAGCGGCAGCAGCCTCCACCACCGGTTCGGCAGCGGCATCGGCGGTCGCCTCGGGCGCGACCACCGGCTCCGCCGGAACCGGTGTCTCGGCGGCCAGGTCGGCGACGTCCGCCGCCTGCGACGTGGCCTCGACGGCCATCGGCGCAACGGAAGCTTCCGTCTTGTCGCCCTTGCCGCGACGGCGGGTGCGGCGACGCTTGCGCGGCTCGTCGGTGCCCCCCGCCTCGGCGGTCACGCTCTCATCGGCGCCATCGACGCCCTCATCCTCGGCCTCGACGACGGCAGCGGCCTTTTCGGCGGCAGCCGCCTCACGGGCGGCGCGACGCTTCTCGGCCTCGGCCTCGCGGCGCTCCCGCTCGATGCGCAGGCGTTCGCCCTCGACCACGGGATCGACAAGAATGAAGGCCGGGGTGTGGGCGCCGAAAGCCAAGGCATCCGGACCGTGTTCCATTTCCTCGACCTCCCAGGCGGGGTGGTCGCGACGGCCACGGCCACCATTGCCGCCCCGACGGTCACGGTCGCGCCCCCCTCGATCCGGGCGTTCGCCGCGCTCGGCGCGGTCGCGGCGACGGTCTTCGCGGGCCTCGCGCCTCGGCTCCTCGCGGGCGTCCTCGCGCTTGGGCTCCGGCGCCGCCACGGGGACAGCAGCGGGAGCCGCCGGGGCGGTCACCACCGGCGCGACAGGCGCGGCGGGAGTCTGAGGCTCGGCGGCACGCGATGGCTCACGATGACGCTCGCGACCACGATCCTTATCCTTGCCATGGGCAGGACGACGACGGCGCTTGCGGCCATCATCGGGCGCCAGCTCGCAATTCTCGACCGTTCCGAGCTGCACGCGCGGGATCTCCTTGCCGATCAGCTTTTCGATGGCGTCCACGTACTTGGTATCGTCGGGCGTCGCCAGGGTATAGGCATGGCCTTCCTTGCCGGCGCGGCCGGTACGGCCGATACGGTGGATATAGTCCTCGGAATGGCTCGGCACGTCGAAGTTGAAGACGTGCGACACATCCGACACGTCGATACCGCGCGCCGCCACGTCGGAGCACACCATCAGGCGGGCTTCGTTCTTCTTGAACCGCTCCAGCGTCACCGTGCGCTCGTTCTGCGGCATGTCGCCATGCAGTTGCACGACATCATAGCCATGCTTGGACAGCGACTTGTAGAGGATCGCAACATCGCGCTTGCGGTTGCAGAAGATGAAGGCGTTGCGCACGTCCTCGCTGTTCAGCAGTTCGCGCAGGGCGCGGCGCTTGTCCTCGTGCTCGACGATGGCCATCTGCTGCACGACGGTGGCGGCGCTCGACTGCTTCGGACTGACCCGCACTTCCTTGGGATTTTGCAGGAAAGCATCGGCCAGACGGCCGATCTGGGCATCCATGGTGGCAGAGAAGAACAGCGTCTGGCGCATCTTCGGCAGCAGCGACACGATGCGCTCGACGTCGGGGATGAAGCCCATGTCGAGCATGCGGTCGGCTTCGTCGATGACCAGGATCTTCACGTCGGTCAGCAGGATACGGCCGCGGTCGAACAGATCGAGCAGGCGCCCCGGCGTGGCGATCAGCACATCGACGCCCTTGTCGAGGGCGGAGACCTGATCCTTGAAGCTCTCGCCGCCGATCAGCAGCGCCATGTTGAGCTTGTGGTACTTGCCGTAGAGCGTGAAGTTTTCCGCCACCTGGGCGGCGAGTTCCCGCGTCGGCGCCACGATCAACGATCGCGGCATGCGGGCCTTGGCGCGGCCGGCCGCCAGGATGTCGATCATCGGCAGCGTGAAGCTCGCGGTTTTGCCGGTGCCGGTCTGGGCGATGCCGAGCACGTCGCGCCCCTGCAAGACGAGGGGGATGGCCTGCTCCTGGATAGGCGTGGGCGTGTCATAGCCAACGTCATCAATGGCGCGCAGGGTTTCCGGAGACAGTCCGAGATCGGAAAAAGTCATGCGTGTGGAGTTCGGCCTACGGGAATTGGCGGGGGCGGACGCCTCGAAGAACGGTCGGCGCAGGCCCGGGGCCAAGAATTCGGTTCGGATGCGGATAATAGAGCGGGAAAAGCCGCTGTCAACGTTCGCGGAACGGAGCGCCGGCCGCCGCCTTGGCCGGCGGGACAAATTCGTCTACGGTCAGGCGTCGGGGCAGCACCGCTGCCGCCGCCAGAAGAACGCTTCACAACGCGGGAGGATGCCATGTTGATCACCGGCGAGAGGTCTTCGCTCCTTGTCGTCGACGTGCAGGAAAAGCTCTGCCCGGTCATGGATGATCCCCGCGCCGTGCTGCACAACGGTGCCCGCCTGATGCGCGCCGCCGCCCGCCTCGGCATCCCGGTGACGGTGACCGAGCAGTATCCCGAAGGCATCGGCCCCACCATGTTCGACCTGCGCGAGCTGACCGGCCCGGAAAACGTGTTGCAGAAGCGGACCTTCTCAAGCGCCGCCGAGGAGACCATCGTCGCCCGCCTGCGCGACATCGGCCGGCCGCAGGTGGTGGTGTGCGGCATCGAGGCGCACGTCTGCGTGCTGCAAACCGCTCTCGGCCTGAAGGAAATCGGCTACGAGGTCTACGTCGTGCGCGACGCCTGCTCGTCGCGGCGCGTTTCCGACCGCGACGCCGCCTTCGCCCGCATGGCGGCGGCCGGCGTCGGCGTGGTGACCACCGAGATGGCGCTGTTCGAGTGGGTCGGCGATTCCCGCCACGAAGCCTTCCGGGAAATCAGCAAGACCCTCATCAAATAAAGAAGAAAGGGAGTTTTTCCGAATGTCCAGGATTTCGCTGGTGCTGGTGCCCGGCCTGCTGACCGACCGCGCCCTGTTCGCCCCGCAGTTGGAAGCACTGTCCGACGTGGCCGACATCACCGTCGCCAATGTGGTCGAGGATGACAGCATGGAGGGCTTCGCCGCCCGCCTGCTGGCCGAGGCACCACAACAGTTCGCCATCGCCGGCCTGTCCATGGGCGGCTACATCGCCCAGGAAGTGATGCGTCGGGCGCCGGAACGGGTGCGCGGCCTCGCCCTGCTCGACACCAACGCCCGCGCCGACCGCCCGGAACAGCAGGAAGCCCGGCGCGAATTCGTGCGCCGCGCCGAGTCGGGCGACTTCATGGATGTGGTCGACGAAATGTTCCCCATGCTGGTGGCCCCCAGCCGGCTTGACGATGCCGCCCTCAAGCAGACCTGCGCCGACATGGCGGCACGGGTGGGGGTGGTTGGCTTCGCCCGCCAGCAGAACGCCATCATCAACCGCGCCGATGGCCGCGGCGACCTCAAGGCGGTGCGGGTGCCGGCGCTCGTGCTGTGCGGCGCCGAGGATGCCATGACGCCACCCAAGGTCCACCAGGAGATGGTCGATCAGTTGCCGGACTGCGAGTACGTGGTCATCGACGGCTGCGGCCACCTGTCCACCCTGGAGGCGCCGGATACGGTCAACGCCGCCTTCCGGCGCTGGCTGGCGCGGCTCTGACCGTCGAAGCCGCGACCTTTTGCGCCCCCGGCGGCCTGACCAACGCCGGGGGTGATTTTTAGTCGTTCATGCGCTACACATTTGCGTGGAAGTTCACACGCAGGATGAGGACTGGCTCTTGGCCCGCGGGGGGAGCACGACGGCTGGCAGCGGACTGATGGGATTGCTGCGGCGCGGCAAGAAGGCCGGCGCCCAGACGGCTGCCGAGAAGGAGGCCGCCCAGGCCAAGAAGGAAAGTGTCTTCAAGGCACCACGCCCCCCGTCCGGCCCGCAGGATCCGGCGTGGCCGAAGTCGCGCGTGCGTCTGATGGACCGCATGTGGGGCGTCGGCCACATCCTGCCCGGCGGCGACGAGTACATCGTCGACCAGTTCCGTGTCTTCAGCCCCAACAACTCCATGTCCATGCTGCAAGTCGGCGCCGGCATGGGCGGCGACGGCCGCGCGCTGGCGCTGGCCTTCGGCGTCTGGGTGACCTGCATCGAGCAATCGGAGGTGCTGGTCGAGTCGGGGATGAAGGAAAGCTACAAGCACGGGCTGGAGAAGAAGGCGCCGGTGGTCAGCTTCGTGCCCGAACGCATGAAGCTGCGCCCCAACGGGTTCGACGTGGTGTTCTCCCGCCT
>JAEWWF010000213.1 GCA_023396465.1 Pseudomonadota bacterium | reverse complement strand
GGTCCGCCGGAACGAGCGACTCCAGCGTCACCATCTCCAATTCCGTCTGCTGCGGGGTAGGCTTCTTGAGCATGCCCCCATTGAATCAAAGCCCCCGCAATCATGCGAGGGCTTTGTCAGCAATCTGAAAGGGCCGCCCAACGGGGCGGCCCTTCTCCTGGTATCGGGGACGACGGGGCTTAGAAGCCCATGCCGCCCATGCCACCCATGCCGCCCATGTCGGGGGCGCCCATGGCTTCCTTCTTCTCCGGCAGCTCGGCCACCATCGCTTCGGTGGTGATGAGCAGGCCGGCGATGGAGGCGGCATCCTGAAGGGCGGTGCGCACGACCTTGGTCGGGTCGATGATGCCTTCCTTCACCATGTTGACGTAGGTGCCGTTCTGGGCGTCGAAGCCCATGTCGACATCGTTGCCTTCCAGCAGCTTGCCGGCGACCACGGCGCCGTCATGACCGGCGTTCTCGGCGATCTGACGCAGCGGCGCCTGAAGGGCGCGGCGGACGATCTCGACGCCGACCTTCTGGTCGTCGTTACCGACCTGGACGGTCTCCAGCGCCTTGATGGCGTAGAGGAGGGCGACGCCGCCGCCGGCGACGATGCCTTCCTGCACGGCCGCGCGGGTGGCGTGCAGAGCGTCGTCAACGCGGTCCTTGCGCTCCTTCACCTCGACCTCGGTCGCACCGCCGACCTTGATCACCGCGACGCCACCGGCCAGCTTCGCCAGACGCTCCTGGAGCTTCTCGCGGTCGTAGTCGGAGGTGGTTTCCTCGACGGCGGCGCGGATCTGGTTGCAGCGCGCCTCGATGTCGTCCTTGGAGCCCAGACCATCGACGATGGTGGTGGTTTCCTTGGTGATGCTGGTCTTCTTGGCCTGGCCGAGCATGTCGAGCGTGACGCTCTCCAGCTTGATGCCCAGGTCTTCGGAGACGACTTCACCGCCGGTCAGGATGGCGATGTCCTGGAGCATGGCCTTGCGGCGGTCGCCGAAGCCCGGCGCCTTCACGGCCGCGACCTTCAGGCCGCCACGCAGCTTGTTGACCACCAGGGTGGCCAGCGCCTCGCCCTCGATGTCCTCGGCGATGATCAGCAGCGGACGGCCGGACTGCACGACGGCCTCAAGGACCGGCAGCAGCGGCTGAAGGCTGGACAGCTTCTTCTCGTGGATCAGGATATAGGCGTTGTCCAGATCGACGGTCATCTTCTCGGCGTTGGTGATGAAGTACGGCGAGAGGTAACCACGGTCGAACTGCATGCCTTCGACGACGTCCAGCTCGGTCTCCAGGCCCTTGGCCTCTTCCACCGTGATGACGCCTTCATTGCCGACCTTTTCCATCGCCTTGGCGATGATGTCGCCGATTTCCTTCTCGCCGTTGGCGGAGATGGTGCCGACCTGGGCGACCTCGGCGGAGGTGGAGATCTTGCGGGTGCGGCCCGCGATGTCGGCGACCACGGCCTGGACGGCCAGATCAATGCCGCGCTTCAGGTCCATCGGGTTCATGCCGGCGGCGACCGACTTGGCGCCTTCACGGACGATGGACTGGGCCAGAACGGTGGCGGTGGTGGTGCCGTCGCCGGCGATGTCGGCGGTCTTGGAAGCGACTTCCTTGACCATCTGGGCGCCCATGTTCTCGAACTTGTCCTTCAGTTCGATTTCCTTGGCGACCGAGACACCGTCCTTGGTCACGCGCGGGGCGCCGAAGGACTTCTCCAGCACCACGTTGCGGCCCTTCGGACCGAGGGTGACCTTCACCGCGTCGGCCAGGATGTCCACACCGCGCAGCATGCGGGCGCGGGCGTCAACGCCAAACTTCACTTCCTTGGCAGCCATTGGCTCTAATCCTCTTGCAGATACAGGGTAAACCGGACTTCAGGGGTTCGGAGCGAGCCGCGAGGGCTTACTCGACGATACCCATGACATCGGTTTCCTTCATGATCAGCAGGTCCTGACCGTCGATGGTGACTTCGGTGCCCGACCACTTGCCGAACAGCACCTTGTCGCCCACCTTCACGTCGAGGGCGACGATCTTGCCGTCGTCACCGCGCGCGCCGGGGCCAACCGCGATCACTTCACCCTGCTGGGGCTTTTCCTTGGCGGTCTCGGGGATGATGATGCCACCCCGGGTCTTTTCTTCGGCCTCAAGGCGCTTGACCAGAACGCGGTCATGCAGCGGACGAAACTTCATGGAAATCCTCCGTCGCTGGGGGAAAAGTCCCAGTGCGATTGAACAATGAGACGAACGATACGGGGACGGGGAGACGCTGTTAGCACTCCCGCCCGGTGAGTGCCAACACAGGTAGGCGTAAGCGGCACCGCTGTCAAGCGTCGCTCGATGACAACGCCGCCGCACCCCGCATCCGAGAGGGTTATACCTCGGACCCGCCGGCCTTGCGCGCGCGGCGGATGCGCCGCCACAGCCAGACGCCGAGGGCACCCGACAGCACGAACAGCACCACCGACAGGGTGATGCGCAACTCGGGATCGACATGGATGCCGGTGCCGAGCAGGGCGAAAATCACCGTCTGCGGCAGATAACCGACCGCCGAACCGGCCAGGAACGGCCGCGCGCCGACACTGGTCACGCCGGCCGCCAGATTGGTGATGACGTTGGACCCGACCGGCAGGAAGCGGATCAGCAGCGTCATGCTGAAGGGATTGCCGCGCAGGAAGGCATCCACCCGTGCGATGCGGCGGCCGAAGCGGTGCCGCACAAAGGCGCGCCCGAACAGGCGCGCATACCAGAAGGCGGCGGCGCAGCCGATGCTCTGGGCCAGCAGCGACCACAGGATGCCTTCCCACAGGCCGAAGGCATAGCCGCCACCGAAGGCCACCACCTGACGCGGCAGGCCAACGCCGGTGAGCAGTGCCCCGGCCGCCACGAACACCACCTCGCCCCAAAAGCCACGGCCGCGCACCTGAGTGTCGAGCCAAGCCGGATCGAGCATCTCCACCACGCCCACGGCGCGGGCGGCATAGCCGATCGCCACCAGGCCGGCGATCATCGCCAGCCCCTTCAGAAGCGACCGCAGCCCGGAGGTGGCGGAGGCGGACGCGGCCTCGTCGGAACCGTCGTCGTCGAACTCGTCAGGGGTGGCCGTCATGGAGCGGGGATCAGTCGTGCTGCTCGATCACCGGACGGCGGGCCCGCGCCTGCAACCACGCCACCCCGAACAGATCGACGATGCCGACCCACAGGCGGTTCCACAGGCCGTATTTGGACACCCCGCGCTCGCGCGGGCGGTGGTTGACGCGCACGCTCACCACCCGTCCGCCGGCCCGGATCATCAGCGCCGGCAGGAAGCGGTGCATGTGGTCGAAGCGGGGGAAATCAAGGAAGGTCTGGCGGGCGAACAGCTTGAGCCCACAACCGCTGTCAGGGGTCGAGTCCTTCAGCATCGCCGACCGCACCGCATTGGCCACCTTGGAGGACAGCCGACGCAGGCCGTTGTCCTGCCGCTTCTGGCGGTGACCGGCGATCATCACCAGGGCGGCATCGCTGGCCGAGGCGGCGGCCTCCTGGTCGCGGCGGCGGATCATGGCCGGAATGTCGGCCGGATCGTTCTGGCCGTCGCCGTCCAGGGTGGCGATCCAGACGCCGCGTGCCAGCCGGACGCCGCTGGCCACCGCCTGGCTCTGGCCGCAACTGGCGGCATGGCGGACCACCCGCAGGCGCGGAAAGCGGGCCTTGGCATCGCGCAGCCGAGCGGGGGTCTCATCGTCGGAACCGTCGTCGACATAAACCACCTCGAAGTCGATAAAGCCTTCGAGGGCGGCGTGGATTTCCTCCACCAACGGCAGGATGTTGTCCGCCTCGTTCTTGACGGGCACCACGACCGACAGGTCGGGAGTCGGGAGCGACAGGTCGGGAACCATGGGCAGGTCCGACGACAGGGCGGTCGCGGACTGGGAAGAGTCGTTCATGAAAGGCTGGCCGATTTTTCAAGAGATCGCGGGGCCAGTTGTAACCGGCCCACGCCCAAGCGGCAAACCTTTCCGACGCCCACCGTCGCCCCGCTCCAACAGGGTCCGCAGGATATCGACGCCATCATGCCGCCGAAAGTGCGGCACCGCGCAGGCTCCAACCGGCTTCCGCGTAAGCTTCGGCCAGTTGGTCCGGCAGGACGCCCGCAAACGAAGTCAGGTACGACGCCACCCCCTTCTCCACCGGCAATTCCACGCATCCGATCTTGTAACGCGATGCCGTCGGGAACGAGAAACCGAAGGCCCGCTTCACACTGCGATAGATGGGATATTGCAGATTGGTCAAAGGCTCCGGCCCCTGACGATCCGTGACGCCAGAGACCCCCATCAGACCCAGCGCCGATCGGCCAGGTGACAGAGAATCTCGCGGGCGGGATGGTTCAGTGTGAAAAAGAGCTGCCGGGACCGGAAGTGTTCGGCGATGTAGTCGGCGCAGCCAAGGGACATCGCCCCCCGAGAATCACCGTGCTTTTCCCGCTGAGCAAGGCCGGCGATGCTGCCGTCGACGATGGACTGAAGGAACGCCGGATCCAGAAGGTCGTCCTGCTCGATCAGTCGAGCGCACCGGACCGGATCCCGTTCGCCGGCAAGGTAGGCCCCGAGCAAATTCAGATCCGTGAACCTGCCGGTTTCCAGCGCCGGAACTTTATCCACATACATAAGCTCGGGATTATATCCCCGAAAGTAGCATGTCGTGAAACTCAGCAAATCGGCGGAAGCGGACACTGCCTTCAAAATCGATTGGCTCGAAAACCTTTCGTCGTCCCGATACAGGCCGCCAACAGGCATATATATTAGGACATCCATACTCGGCAGTACATCTTCGTACAAAACATCGAAATAGCTTGTTTCCATGCTAAAAATGGGAGGGATGGGAATATATTCAAATTTCCGAGAGAAGTCAGCATTGGTCATCAATATTTCGGCCAAGGCGTGAGCCTGGCAATTCCCGTAGGCGGTAAACGTCTTTTTCCTGCTCACCCTATCCTCCCCCATGCCAACTCTCTCTCTTTTGACATCCCCATCATCCTCGGTTCGCACGAAGCCGCAAGAGCCACAATGCCATCCCGCGACACTCGCCCCGCGGACCAAAGCAAAAGGCACCGGTCGCCGCGGACAAGCGGCACGGGGCTTTGACGGCGGACGGCCAATAGCCAATACTCATAGTGGGATATTGACCACAGAGACAGCGGGGTTCACAGGGATGACGTCATCACCCGCCCTTTCCCTCCCCATGTCCGGCCACGTCCGGCCCAACCACCGCGCCGTGGCGGTGTGGCTGTTCGTGCTGTGCGGCATGGTGACGATGATGGTCGGACTTGGCGGAGCGACGCGGCTCACCGACTCCGGCCTGTCCATGGTGGAGTGGCAGCCGCTGACCGTGCTGCCGCCGCTCACCGACGCCGAATGGCAGGCCACCTTTGAAAGCTACCGTCAGTTCCCCGAATATCAAAAGAAGACTTACGGCATGTCCCTGGCCGACTTCAAAGGCATCTTCTGGCTGGAGTACCTGCATCGCCTGTGGGGCCGCATCATCGGCGTGGCCTTCGCCCTGCCCTTTCTGTGGTTCCTGGCGCGCGGAGCCATCGACAGACCGCTGACCCTCAAGCTTGTCGGGCTGTTCGCGCTGGGCGGGGTGCAGGGGCTTGTTGGCTGGCTGATGGTCAAGAGCGGGCTGATCGACCAGCCCATGGTCAGCCCCGTCAAGCTTGCCGCTCACCTCGGCTTGGCGTTCCTCATCCTGCTGCTGATGCTGCGGCTGGCGCTGGACCTGTGGCTGAGGGAGGGTCACGCCGTGCCGGCCTCCGCCGCCGCCCGCCGCTTCACCACCGCCACCCGGACCTTCGTCGCCTTCGCCTTCGTGGTGGCACTGTCGGGCGCGCTGGTGGCGGGCCTGGACGCGGGCCTCACGTACAACACCTTCCCCCTCATGGACGGGCGACTGATCCCCCAGGGATTGCACCTGCACTCTCCCTGGTGGGTGAACCACCTCGACAACGTGACGACCGTCCAGTTCCAGCATCGGCTGTTGGCGGTCACGGTGGTCGCCGCCGCCCTGGCCCTGGCGGTCTGGGCATGGCGCTTGGGAGAGACCGTGCCGCGCCGCGCCCGGCGCATGGCGGTTGTGCTGGCGGCCCTGGCGCTCGGACAAATGACGCTCGGCATCACCACCCTGCTGCTGGTGGTGCCGGTCGGCCTGGGGGTCGCCCACCAACTCGGCGCGCTGGCGGTCCTGGCGGCGGCCGTCACTCTGCTGCGGCTGCTGCGCTCTCCGCCGCCCCCATCGCCATGGGCGGCGGACCCATCCACCCCCGTCTGACCCGTCAGCCCTGGCCACAGTAATGGGCGGCGGCCCACACCTGCTTGCCCAGTTCCGGCCCGACCAACCGGTCGGTACGGATGCGCTGCACCCGCTGCGGAATGGAATGACGCTCGGCGAGCAGGCCCACCACCTGCTCGCGCGTATCGTCCAGAAAGGCGGCGGCGGCATCGCCCCACAGACAACCGCAATCGATATCGGCGATGCGCGCCCGACAGAGGGCGAGGAACTCTTCCTCATCGCGACGGATCGCTTCCTCGGCGCGCGTGTCCTCCACGTAGCTCAGAACCCCATAGGCCCCGCCGATGCCGAGGATTGCGCCGGCGATGCCAATGCCGACCCCAACCACCACCGCCGGCACCAGATGACGCGGCCGGCGCTTGACGGGAACGCGGCGCCTGCGACGGCGGCCGGAGCGGGTATCCATCGGCGCCGCGGCGGCGGAGGGCGGTTCCTCGGCAACGGCGGCGGCGGCGGCGGCAGGATCGGGTCGGTCGGCGGAAACGCTGGACATGGCTCCTCGTCTGTCTGGAATTGCCCCACGGATGCCGCCGCCAGCCCCAGACGCGGGAAGCGGTGACAAGGCAGCATGCTTCACCCCTAAAGCGCATCCGCCCGGATAGGTTCCGTACATGATTTCGCGCTGGTTTCCCTCACCGCCCTCCCCCTATAATCCGCCGCCATGCGACTGATCACACGATACATCCTCCGCCAGGTCGTGCTCGGAACCCTGCTGGTGTCGGCGGGGCTGGCGGTGATTCTTTGGCTGTCCCAGTCTCTGCGGCTGGTGGAGATGATCATCAGCAAAGGCCTCGGCCTCGGCATGTTCATGAAGATGACCATGCTGCTGATGCCAAGCTTCCTGGTCATCGTCTTCCCCATCGCCCTGTTCGCCGTCATCCTGTTCACCTACAACCGGCTCAACAGCGACCGTGAGCTGGTGGTGATGCGGGCCGTCGGCCTCGGCCCCTTCGGGCTGGCCATGCCGGCGCTGGTGGTGGGGCTGGCGCTGACGCTGCTGTGCTATGCCCTCACTCTCTATATCTCGCCGCTGTCGGTGGGCGCGTTCCGGGAGATGCGCTGGCAGGTGCGTAACGATCTGACTCAGGTGCTGGTGCAGGAAGGCGCCTTCACCGAGATCGAAACGGGCATGACCGTCTATGTCCGGCAGCGGGGCCCCAATGACGAACTGCTCGGCATTCTCATCCACGACAACCGCGACCCCCTTCGCCCGGTCACCGTCATGGCCGACCGGGGTGCTCTGCTGAACGCGCCGGAAGGGCCACGGGTGCTGATGGAAAACGGCAACCGTCAGGAGGTGGAAGTCGGCACCGGCCGCATGTCGCTGCTGTATTTCGACCGCCACGTCATGGAACTGGGCAAGACCGGCGAGCAGGCAGCACCGCGCTTCCGTGACGCCCGTGAACGCATGACCGGCGAACTGCTGGCGACCACCGAGGACAACTCCGGCCTGAGCGCGGAGAACGTCCGTAAGTTCCACGTCGAGGCTCACCAGCGCCTCGCCAGCCCGCTATTCAACCTGACCTTCGCGCTCATGGCCGCCGCCGCCGTCCTGACCGGCGCGTTCAACCGGCGCGGCAGCGGCGGCCGCATCCTGATTGCCATCGCCGCCATGGTGGCGGTACAGATCATCGGCCTGATCGCCATCAACGGCGCGGCGGCAAGCGAACTTCTGGTGCCGCTGATCTATGCCGCCGCCATCGTGCCCGGCATCGCCGCCACCGCCATTCTGTTCCAAGCCACCACCGTAACCGCCGGGCCGCGCGCAGCGGCCGCCGTCACTGGGGAGGGATGATGACACGACGGTTTACGGGGCCGCTGACGCTGACGGCCGGCCTTGCCGCGCTTCTGGCCGACACCGGCAGTTCAGCCGCGTCACAGTTGGGCGCCGGCTGGCAGCCCTCCCGCCCGCTATGGGAGACGCAGCAGGCCCAAACACCAACGCCTCCCATGACCGTCACGCCGGCCTCCGCCGGCCCTGTCGAGCGCCCCACGGCGGCTTCGGCTTCGGTGACGGCGGTCAACAACGCGCCGCCGACACCGGCGCCGGTCGCTCCGTCGGCAACCGGTGGAACCGTCCGCCTCCAGGACGCTGGTGGCGGACGGGGTCCGACGGCGGGCGATGCCGCCCGTGGTCTGAATGCCCTGCCCCGTCCTTACACGCCGCCGCAGGTGCCGCCGACCGAGGGCGGCGATCCCCGCACGTCGGTGGTGGCGCGCGAACTGGCGTATGACGACGCCGCCGAGGTCGTCACCGCCACCGGCGAGGTGGAACTGATCCACGAGGGCCGCGTGCTGCGCGCCAACACCGTCCGCTACGACACCGTCGCCGACAAGGTTTCGGCCGAGGGCGACGTGGTGCTGATGGAAACCGACGGCAGCGTCTACTTCTTCGATTACGCCGAATTGACCGGCGACATGAAGGAAGGCTTCGCCCGGCAGGTCACCATCCTGCTGGCCGACCGCTCGCGCGCCACCGGCGAGGAAATGACCCGCGCCGACGACGTCAACACCATGCGGCGCGCCATCTACTCCGCCTGCGATCCGTGCGAGGATCCCGACGCCGCGCCGCTGTGGCGCCTGCGCGCCAACAAGGTCACCCACGACGAGACGGAAAAGACCATCACCTACACCGATGCGTGGCTGGAGGTGGCCGGTCTGCCGGTGTTCTACACCCCCTACCTGTCGCATCCCGACCCGACGGTGAAGCGCAAGTCGGGGGTCATGCCGCCGGTTTATCGCCAGTCGACGGAACTCGGCACCCAGATCACCGTCCCCTATTATTACGTCATCGACGACCAGCAGGACGCCGAGGTGGGGGTGCGCTTCACCTCCATCGAGGGCCCGGTGCTGGAAGCCGCCTACAGCGGCCTTTATTCCAGCGGGGCGGCACGGGCATCGGGCAGCATCACCAACGACGCCGACGGCACCACCCGGGGCCACCTCAAAAGCGAGCTGATGTGGCACTTCGACGAGACGTGGCGCGGCGGCTGGGATGTGCAACTGGCCTCCGACGACACCTACATGCGCAAGTACCGCTATGGCACCGAGGCGTGGCTGGTGAGCGAAGGCTTCCTGGAAGGCTTCAGCCGCCGCTCCTTCGCCCGTGGCCGCGGCCTGTTCTTCCAGGAAATGCGCACCAATTCCGAGCCCGAGCGGGTGCCGGTGGTGCTGCCGGAACTGACCTATGCCTTCAGCAGCCGGCCGGAGGACAACGGCAGCTTCTGGACCTTCGACGCCAGCACCGTCGCCCTGACCCGCGAGGACGGCACCGATACCCGCCGCGCCTCCATGGAAGCGGCCTATTACTACCCCTACTACGGCTCCATGGGCGACATCACCGAGTTCATGGTCGCCTTGCGCGGCGATGCCTACAGCATCGACGAGGCCGAGAACCCGCTGTATCGCGACGTCGCGGGCGGCTTCACCGGCCGCTTCGTGCCCACCGCCGGCTTCACCTGGCGCTGGCCGCTGGCCCGCGACAACGGCTGGTTCCGGGAAGTGCTGGAACCCATCGCCTCGGCCTACTTCAGCCCCAACAACGGCCGCAACGACCGCCTGCCCAACGAGGACAGCCAGGATTTCGAGTTCGACGCCACCAACCTGTTCGACCGCAACCGCTTCGCCGGCTGGGACCGGGTGGAGACGGGCGCCCGCGTCAACTACGGCGTACAGTGGTCCGCCTATTGGCCGGAAGGCGAGAGCGTGTCGCTGCTGCTCGGCCAGAGCCATCACTTCGACGACAGCAACCAGGGCTTCGGCACCAGCGGCTCGGGCTCGTCGGATTATGTCGGCCGCGTCATCGCCGACATCTCGCCCTACCTCAACGTCGGCTACCGCTTCCGCCTCGACCGCGACGATTTCGTGATGCGGCGCCAGGAACTGTCGGCGAGCGCGGGCGTGCCGGTGCTGCGGGTGGGCCTCAATTACCTGCAATCGTCGCCGGAAACCGCCGCCCAGGACCGCTTCGGCGAGCGGGAGCAGCTGGAACTGAGCGCCTCGTCGCGAATTTCGCGGTACTGGACGCTGTTCGGCAATACCACCTTGAGCTTCACCGGCGACGATGACACCCTGAAGTCCGGGTTGGGCGCCATGTACGATGACGAATGCCTGACCTTCGTCGCCCAATTCCAGCGGGATATCACCGAGGATCGCGATTACGAGGGGGGCACCGAGTTCGTGTTCCGCGTCGTGTTCAAGACACTCGGCGAAATCGACGTCGGCAGCTCCGGTTCGACCGGTCAGTGATGAAGCAGCAGAACGCCGTCCAGGGAAACCAAACGTCCATGACCGTCACACCCCGTTCCGCCCCGTCGCCCCGCCGCACCGGCCGCCGCCTGGCGTTTGTTCTCGCGCTCGGCGTGGCTGCCGTCGCCTCGGCGCCGCTGCTGCCGGCCGGACCGCTGGCGCCGGTGGCCGCCGCCCAGAACATCCAGCGCATCGCGGCGGTGGTGAACGACGACGTCATCTCGCTCCGCGACATCCTGGCGCGCATGGACTTCGTCATCGCCACCTCCAACCTGCCCGACAGTCAGGAGGTGCGCCAGCGCCTGTTGCCGCAGGTGTTGCAAGGTCTGATCATCGAAACCCTGAAGATGCAGGAGGCCAAGCGCCTCGGCATCCAGGTCAACCAGAGCGAACTGAACGAGGGCATCCGTCAGGTCGAGACCCAGAACCGCATGCCGCCGGGCTCGTTCCTGCCCAGCCTGGAAAACCGGGGCATTCCAGCAACCACCTTCGAGCGCCAGATCCGGGCCGAGATTTCCTGGATCAAGGTGGTGCGAACCTCCCTGTCCGGTCAGGTGACGGTCAGCGACACCGAGGTGCAGGCCCGTGCCGAACAAGTGCGTCAGTCGGTGGGCAAACCCGAGGGCCTGCTGGCCCAGATCTATCTGCCGGTGGACGATCCCCTGCGCGAGGCCGAGGTCCGGCAAGTGGCAGAGCGCTTGGTCGCCCAGATTCGCGGTGGCGCCAACTTCGTCGCCCTGGCCCAGCAGTTCAGCCAGGATCCCAGTGCCGCCAAGGGGGGCGACATGGGCTGGGTGCCGCTCGGCAACCTGGAGCCGGAGCTGCGCACGGCGGTGGAGCAGACGGAAAACAACCGCCTGACCGACCCAGTGCGGACCGCCGCCGGCTACACCGTCCTGCTGGTGCGCGACAAACGCATCGCCGGTGACCGCGCCGCCGCCGCCAGCAGCACCATGACCCTCGTGCAGGTCTCGCTGCCGACCACCGGCGCCCGCGCCATGGCGCCGGACCAGCGGGCCGCGATCAGCCAACGGGCCGCCGCCATGACATCGTGCGAGGCCATGGAGACCCTGGCGCGCGAGGTCGGAACGCCCGGCTCCAGCCGCATGGAAGGGCTCAGCCCCAACGATCTGCCACCGGTCCTGGCCGCCGCCATCGACGATCTGCCGCTGGAGACGCCGAGCCGCGTGGTGCCGGTGCCGGGGGCGGAGGTCATCGTCATGGTCTGCGAACGCAGCGAACGCAGCGCCCTGGACGAGGACCAGATCCGCCGTCAGGTCGAAAGCGAGAAGCTGGAGGTGTTGGCCGAACGCCGCCTGCGCGACCTGCGCCGCAACGCCCTCATCGACGTGCGACTGTGACCGTCGCAGCCGCCGCCACCGGCGACCGTGGACCGTCTGAAGACAGCGCCATGCCCACCGCGGCTCCGCCGCTGGCCATGACCACTGCGGCTCCGCCGCTGGCCGTGACCATGGGCGAGCCGGCCGGCATCGGCGGCGACATCACCCTCGCAGCCTTTGCAGGACAGACCTCCGGCCAGTTGCCGGCACTGCCGCCGTTCTTCGTGATCGACGATGCCGCCCGTCTGCGGGCCCTGGCGCAGCGTCTGGGGCTGGTGGTGACGGTCACCGAGATCGCAGCGCCCGAAGAAGCCGTGGCTGTTTTTCCCCATGCCCTGCCGGTGCTGCCGCAGCCGCTTGCCGCCGCCGTCGAGCCCGGCCGTCCCGACCCTGCCAATGCCGCCGCCGTGCTGGCGGCCATCGAGCGGGCGGTGGGGCTGACCCGCGCCGGCCGCGCCGGCGGCGTCGTCACCAACCCCATCAACAAGGCGGTGCTCAAGGCGGCCGGCTTCCGCCACCCCGGCCACACCGAGTTCCTGGCCGAACTGGCCGGCGGCGTGACGCCGGTGATGATGCTGGCCTGCCCACAGTTGCGGGTGGTGCCGGTGACCATCCACCTATCCCTGCGCGAGGCGGTCGCGTCCTTGCGCACCGAGACCATCGTCGAGTTGGGCCGCCTGACCGCCGCCGGCCTGCGCGACAGTTTCGGCATCGCCCGGCCACGGCTGGCGGTGGCCGCCCTCAACCCCCATGCCGGCGAAGGCGGCGTCATGGGACGGGAGGAAATCGACATCATCGCCCCGGCGGTGGCGCAGTTGCAGGCCGACGGCATCGACGCCTTCGGCCCGACGCCCACCGACACCCTGTTTCACCCCGCCGCCCGCGCGCGCTTCGACGCCGCCCTGTGCATGACCCACGACCACGCCCTGATCCCCCTCAAGACCATCGACTTCGCCGGCGGCGTCAACGTCACCCTCGGCCTGCCCTTCGTGCGCACCTCGCCCGATCACGGCACCGCCTTCGACATCGCCGGCAGCGGCGCCGCCGACTGCACCAGCCTGGTGGCCGCCCTGCGCATGGCCGCCGACATGGCCGAAGCCCGCCGCCGGAGCGCCGCGCCATGAGCGGCGGCGAGGAACTGGCCGCCGACGGCCTGCCGCCGCTGCGCGACGTCATCGCCCGCCACGAACTGGCGGCGAAGAAGAGCCTCGGCCAGAACTTCCTGCTCGACCTCAACCTGACCGGCCGCATCGCCCGCGCCGCCGGCGCCATCGACCAGGGCACGGTGATCGAGATCGGCCCCGGTCCCGGCGGCCTCACCCGCGCCCTATTGGCGGCCGGCGCCCGCAAGGTGATCGCCATCGAGCGCGACCAGCGGGTGCTGCCGGCCCTGGCCGAGATCGCCGCCCGCTGGCCGGGCCGGCTGGAGGTGATCGAGGGCGACGCCCTGGAGGTCGACATCGCCGCCCTGGGCGAAGGGCCGCGCCGCATCGTCGCCAACCTGCCCTACAACGTGGCGACGCCGCTGCTCATCGGCTGGCTGCACCGGCTGGATGCCTTCGCCGGCATGACGCTGATGTTCCAGAAGGAAGTGGTGGACCGTCTGGCCGCCCGTCCGCGCACCAAGGATTACGGCCGGCTGTCGGTGATCACCCAGTGGCTGTGCCATGTGGAGCCGCTGTTCGACATCAACCCGCGCGCCTTCACGCCGCCGCCCAAGGTGGTGTCGACGGTGGTGCAGCTGACGCCCCGCGCCGCGCCGCTATGCCCGGCCGACTTCGCCACCCTGGAGAAGGTCACCGCCGCCGCTTTCGGCCAGCGCCGCAAGATGCTGCGCGCCAGCCTGCGCAGCCTGGGCGGCGACGGCGAGGCGCTGTGCGCCGCCGCCGGCGTGCTGCCGACGGCACGGGCGGAGGAACTGACGGTGGAGCAGTTCTGCGCCATCGCTCGCGCCACCTCGATTTAGTTCCATTTATCCGGGAATATTAATGCACCGCGCCCGCATCAGGATATACCCTATTGCGGTGCAATATCCTTTTTGACGGCTCCCCATATACCGCCCCCGGTGTCACGGTGACTTTATGGGAGCACGCCGGTCTCCACCACCCCGTGGGAACCGGCGAGGGAGAGGGGGACCGTCATGGCCCACACGTATTTCTATTCCAACGTCAGCGCCATCGTGGCCGACGAGGATCGCGGCCGGTTGCAGGTCATCCGGTCTACTCTGCACTATCTTGGATTTCGCGCCGTGTCATGGGGCTACACCCTGGCGGACCTGCGCGAGTTGGCGGAAAGCCGTCGTCCGGACCTGATCATCGCGTCTCACGACTTGCCGGGCGGCGACACCGGCCAATACCTCCAGCACATCCGCCGCGCTCGAACCTCCATCGACCCGTTCACGCCCATCATCGCGGTGCTGGCGGAGGCCTCGCCCGACGCCGTGCGGCGTGGAATTGATTCCGGCGCCGATGATCTCCTGATCCATCCCTGGCCTACGGGCTACCTGGACGGTCGCCTGGAGAAGCTCATCCACACCCGCAAGCCTTTCGTCGTCAGCGGCGACTATGTCGGCCCCGACCGCCGTGCCAAGGCTCGTCCGGGGCCTCAGGCGACCGTTCTGACTCCGCCCAATGTCCTGGAGGCCAAAGCGCTTCGCCGCCAGACCGACGAGGCGGTGGCGGCGGACCTCGCAAGCTGCCGCCGGACCTTGGAGAGCCACCGCCTCCAGGCGCTCGCGACCCTGTGCGTGCGGCTGATCGAGGATGTGGAGACTATGAACGCCCGCAACCAGTGGGACGGAACGCTGGCGGCAACCCAGTTGCGCCGCCTGCGGGCGGCGGCGGAAGACGCCGCCCGGTTGGCGGTGCAGAGCGTCGGCACCGCCATTGCCTTCTCGTTCCAGGACATGGCCCGCCACGCCACCCTATGCAGCGATGCCCTGAGCTGCGGCCGGATCGCCAGCATCGCCGACCTTGGGCAACTGCGTGACACGGTGGCCACGGCATTCAAGGTGGAAACGGCGTTGCTGCTCGATCAGCCGGCCGTCGGATCGTCCTTGCCCACCCGTCAGCCGCTGGCGGCAACCATGATGCGCGTGCCGTCGGCTGGGCAGTCCCTGCGCCGTGCCGCCGGGGCCTGACCTCGGATACGGATACTCATTCCGCTGATACCCAGTTGCCTTGATCGGACCCGATCAAGGCAGCGCCCTTGCATGTCCTGAACCGCTTGGGCTTTAAGCTGCGCGAGGCGGGTGAAGGGAGAGCCTGTCTGGCCCGACCTCTTCAGAGTCCGTGCCGGAGAGATGGCAAGTTTTCTCGGGATCGACACCGCCAAACGCAGGTTCGACGCCATGCTTCCGGCGGACGGAACAAGCGGCACACGAGTTGCCAGAACGACGACAATGGCTTCGCTGTATTGTTGGCGTGGCTGGACGACGAGGCCGATGGCCTCCACGCATGAGGGGAGGCCATCGGCGCCCGAGCCGTGACAGGCGCCGTCACCCGCTCTCATTGCAGCTTGTATAGGCTGGCCGTGTTTACCAGGCGCCGGTGTTGGGCATGCTCGCCCAAGGCTCCTGCGGCTCGCGAGCGCCGCCCTTCTGCAACAGTTCCACCGAGATGTTGTCCGGCGAGCGCACGAAGGCCATGTAGCCGTCGCGCGGCGGCCGGTTGATGGTGACGCCGCCGTCCATCAGCCGTTGGCAGGCGACATAGATGTCGTCGACGCGGAACGCCAGATGACCAAAGTTGCGGCCGCCGGTGTAGTCCTCGGGATCCCAGTTGTAGGTCAGCTCGACCATCGGCACGTTGAAGCGGGCGGCATCGTCGCCTTCCTGCGCGCCGGCCTTGGCGATGTCTTCCGGCGCCGCCAGGAAGACCAGGGTGAAGCGGCCCTTCTCGCTTTCCTTGCGCGACACTTCCTTGAGGCCGAGCAGGTCGCAGTAAAAACGCAGCGAGGCATCCAGATCGGTGACGCGCACCATGGTGTGCAGGTATTCCATCGGCATCCTCCGGGTGGGAAAGGGGACGGTTAAGGGTGAGGTGCCCCTCAGGTAGGACGCCCGGCCACCAAAGAAAAGCGCCATTTCGGCCGGGGCCGGTCTTTCAGCAGACGGCAACTCGGATTGGGCTGATCCTTGATGGTGCCTTCCGAAGATAAGCCCGTTCCGCCCCGCCCGCAATCAGCCCTCCGCCCCGCGCATGCCGTTGACGAAGGCCGCCAGCCCCACCTGGCGGGCGCGCTTCAGGCGTTCGGCGTGGAGGATGGCGGTGACGCTGGCGATGGAGGCTTCCACGTCGGTGTTGACGATGACGTAATCGTATT
>JAEWWF010000240.1 GCA_023396465.1 Pseudomonadota bacterium | reverse complement strand
GTCGCCGACGAGGCGCCGCGCCCGCGCATCGCCACCGATCCCAAGGCCGACTGAGCCAGTGGAGAGGGCGTCGGGCGGTGCCATGCCGTCCCGGCGGGTGCCGTCCGTCCTTGGGCCGTGAGCGACGGCAAGGCCATCTTCCCCGGGAATGGGGACTTGTCACCGCCCGCCGGTAGCCATTTGGCGGGCTTGCGACCTTACAGCAACCCCGCCATACTTGATGCACAAGCATGCTCAGGGGCAAAGCCATGGCCGTCTCCCTCACGTCCTACTTGCCGGGCGGTTTCGCGCTGTTGGCGCGCGGCAAACCCGGCGCCGCCCCGGCGCCTGCCGCCGGTGGCGCCACCGCCGCCACCGGCGATGCCCCAGCCGCCGCCTCGCCGACGTCCCCGCTGCCTGACACGGAAGGCAGCCTGCGGGCCATGCGGGAGGAATTCCTCGGTCGCCGGCTTCAGACGGCCGAGAAGATTGTCGAGGCCATGCGCCCGTTCCTCGGTCTTGTGACCACCGCCACCACCGCCCGCCCCATGGCGGTGACCCTGGGCTTTGTCGCCCGCGAGATCAATTCCGTGGTGCGCGACATGGGCAAGGAACTCGACCGGCGGGCGCCAGCGGCGGCGGCCGGGGCGGCCGCCGTCGGCGCCGAACCCGACGCCGGGGCTTTCAAGCAACTGGCGGCGCTGTCCCAGCAGGCGGAACGCACCATGACATCGGCCAGCCGCATGCTGCGCGTGGTGTCCTCCGTGCCGGACCCCGATCCGCTCGGACGCGGCACCGTCCAGTCGGTGGCGGCGGAATCCTCCCGCTCTCTGCTGCGCGGGTGGGAGGATCTCAAGAGCTTTCGCACCCGCCTGACCGCCGCCCAGAGCCGCACCAATCTCATCGCCTGAGGCCGCCCGGCGGGGCCGTGGGCCGTGGCGCCATTGCAACTCGGTATCGCGTTCTCCAAAAGACTGGCGGGGTCTCCCATCGTTCGGGCATCCTTCGCCGCGCGAGGGTCGTTTGACGGGCATCTCCAAGCCAAACGGGAGGACATGCCCCATGAAACGCTTCAGCTTCGCCGCCGCGCTGGCCGCCGCCACCGCCCTTGGCGGCGCCGCGATGGCCCAGACCGCCAATAGCGATACCGGCGCCGGCGCGACCGGCACCACCGGTATTCAGTCGGGCACCACCGCCGGCAGCAGTGCCGGCGGTACCATGGGCAATACCGACACCACGGGCACTTCGGGTACTTCCGCCAGCGGCATGAGTGGCCAATCCGCCGGCTTGTCGGGGGAGAACCTGAGCGAGGATGAAATCCGCCGCCTGCAACAGGCCCTGCGGGACTCCGGCCAGGATGTCGAGGTGGATGGCGTGTGGGGAGAGAACACCACCCAGGCGTTGCGCAGCTATCAGCAGGAGAACGACCTCACCGGCTCCGGCGAGCTGGACCAGCAGACCCTGGCCCGCCTCGGCGTGAGCATCGACCCGCAGCAGGCCCAGACCCCTGACATGGGGACGGGCACAGGGTCCGGTGACAGCGACGTCCAACGCTCGCCCGACATGGGCACCGGCACCACCGGCAGCGGTGGGACCACCGGCGGCGCCATGGACAACACGGGCGGGGCCGGCGACCTCGGCACCGGCGGAACCACCGGCGGCAGCGCCAATTGACACTCTGCCCCGCATCGAAGCCTCACGCGGCCGGCACCCCCTGGTGCCGGCCGCGGCGCCGTTGGGAACGCCCTCATGCAAGGGGAACGGATCGGTTCCGCCCGATACAGCCTGGTATCAGGTCCGTCCGGCCGCGCCGGTCAGGTCGGCCACGGTCGGGGTCTTGTCCTGCGGCGGAATGGAATAGGTGCCGGTGACGTGGGCGACCATGTCCGGTTCCCCCTCGGAATAGAGATCGACCTCCACCACCGCCAAGCGCTTGCCGGCCTTCAGGATGCGTCCCTCGGCGATCATGTCGCGCTGGCCGGGCTTGCGCAGGAAATTGATGTTGAGATTGGTGGTGACGGCCAGATCCACCGGCCCGATCAGCGACAAAACCACCACGTACATGGCCAAGTCGGCCAGGGCCATCATGGCCGGGCCGGCGACCGTGCCGCCGGGACGGATGAGGTCCGGCTTGAAGCGCATGCGCACGCGGCAGGTGCCGGCCGCCACGTTCTCCACCTGCATGCCGAGGATATCCACCAGTGGCAGTTCGGCATCAAGAATGGCCTGAATTTCCGGAATGGTGATCTTGGCGGTCATCGGGCCACGGCCTCCCCTGGATGTGCTTTTCGCTCAGCATGGGGGATGCCTTACGCTTACGTCAACGGCAAGTACGGCTGCCGTCAGGCGATGACCGGCTGTTCCCCCGCCGAGGGACGGGAGATCGCCGAGGCGCCGGCGGCAGGCCAGGCGGCGTGAGCCGGGGCGGCATGGGGCTCCGGCTGCCAGCCGTCGCAGTGGCGGCGCAGGAAGGCGGTGATGTCGGCCGCCATCAATGGCCGGCTGATCAGGTAACCCTGCATCACGTCGCATGAGCCGGCGCGCAGGAAGTCGAAATGGGCCTGCGTCTCCACCCCCTCGGCCACCACCTTGAGGCCGAGCGAACGGGCGAGCGAGATGATGGCGGCGACGATGGAACGGTCGTCGGCTTCGGTCGTTAGGTCGCGCACGAAGCTCTGATCGATCTTCAGGGCGTCGAGCGGGAAGCGCTTGAGGTAACTGAGCGACGAATAGCCGGTGCCGAAATCATCCACCGCCACCCGCAGCCCCATGGCCTTCAGGCGCTGCAAGGTGGCGCGCGACTGCTCCACGTCGCCCATCACCATGCTTTCGGTGATTTCCAGCTCCAGGTTGGCCGGCGGCAGGCCGGACCGGGCCAGCGCCGCCGCCACGTCGTCGATCAGGGTCCGTTCGCGGAACTGGCGGGCCGACAGGTTGACGGCGATGGTCAGATCGGCGAAGCCCTGGCGGCGCAGATGCTCGGCGAACGTGCAGGCTTCCTGGAGGATCCAGGCGCCCAGCGGCACGATCAGGCCGGTCTGTTCCGCCACCGGGATGAACTCGGCCGGCGAGACCATGGGCCGGCCTTGCGGCAACCAGCGCACCAGCGCCTCCAGCCCCAGCACCTGACCGGTGGCGCCGCACACCTTCGGCTGGTAGGCGAGGGCGAATTCGGCGCGCTTCAGCGCCCGCCGCAGATCCGCTTCCAGGGTCAGACGCCGGAACACGGCGGCTTCCATGTCCTGGGTGTAGAACTGGAAGGTATTGCCGCCGGCCTCCTTGGCACGGGCCAGGGCGACGTCGGCGTTCTTCAGCAGTGCCTCGGCGTCATGGCCGTCGGTGGGATGCACCGCCACCCCGACCGACGCACTGACGTAAATCTCGTGGCCATCCAGCGACAACGGCCGCGCGAGTTCCTGAAATGCCTGACGCAGCACTCCGACCGTCTGCTGCACCTCGGCGAAGCCCCGCAGCACCAGGGCGAATTCATCCCCGCCCAGGCGTCCGACGGTATGGACCTCGATGTCGACCACCGCCGTCAGGCGCTGGCCGACCTCGCGGATGAGGGCGTCGCCGACGGCGTGGCCGAGACCGTCGTTGAGGGTGCGGAAGTTGTCGAGGTCGAACAGGGCCAGCGCCACCTTCTCGTCGGTCTTGCGCAGTTGGATGGCCATGGCGAGACGGCTGCGCACCATGGCGCGGTTGGGCAGACCGGTCAGCGCGTCGTGATAGGTGCGGAAATGCAGTTCCTCGGCGCTCGCCTTGGCGTCGGTGACATCATGGAACACGGCGACGAAACTGCGTGGCCGTCCCTCCCAGTTCTCGATCATGGTGACGGTCAGCATGATGGCGTATTCGCTGCCGTCGGGGCGGGTATTCCACACCTCGCCCTGCCAGTGGCCGGTCTTGCGGGTGATCTTCCAGATGCCCGCGAAGTCCTGGTTCGGGCGGGCATTCACCGTCAGGTTGCCCCAGTGGCGACCGACGGCGGCATCCGTGGACACGCCGGTGATGGCGGTGAAGGCCGGGTTGACCGAGACGACGCGGCCGTCGGCATCGGCGACGATCACCCCCTCCACCGCCCGCTCGAATACCTTGTTGGTGATGGCGAGTTGGTCCTCGGCGGCGGCGCGGCTTTCCATCTCCTGGCGCAACTCGGCGTTGGTGCGGGCGAGGTCGCTGGCTTTGGTGCGCAGGCGGGCCAGGATGGCGGCAAGGTAGATCACCAGCAGCACGGCGGCGGTGAACAGCAGGCCACGGAAGGTGGCGGCGCGCTCGGCGGCGGCGGCGAAAGCGGCGCCGAACACCCCGTCGAGACGGCGGGCCTGCGGCTCCATGGCGGGGGCGGTGGCAGCCCGCAAATGGTCGTCAAGGGTATCGCGGGTGTCGAGGATCTTCTCCAGATGCGCCAGCACCGTATCCACGGTCTGCATCAGGATGGCGCTGCCGCCGGTGGTGTATGCCTTCAACTCGGCGGCGGCGACGATGGCGATGCCGATCGCCAGTTCCGGGCGCGGACCTGCCAGATCATGGGCGGCGCGCAGCAGGCGTGCCGCCGCCCGTTCGGCCTGAAGGCGGTCGGCCTCGGTCAGGCGGGCGGCGGCCAGATCGCGGACGGTCTCGTCGATGGCCACCGGAATGTAGGACAGCGAGGCATGCAGGATCGCATTGTTGGATTTGAAGGCCTCGATGTGCCGGTCCTTGTTGTCGAGGTCTTCCTCCAGCACGGCAAGCACCGCCAGGGCGTCCCCGCGCCACGGCTCCGCCAGCCCTTCGGCGAGGAGGCGCAGCCGCAGGGCTTGCGCCTCCAGTCCACGCATGTGAGCGACCAGCGGATCGACATGCGGCAGATAGCCGTGACGGGCCAGGACCAGATCGCGGTTGAGCGTTGCTTCCCGCTGGGTGAACGCCTGCACCTCGGCGGCGGCCTCGCGCGGGCGAGCGGTATCGACCCGGCTTTCCAGGAAGAACACGGTCAGTGCCGCCACCAGCACGGCGCCGATGGCGATGGTGGCATAGCGGGGGCTTGGACGCCTCATGACGCCGGCTCCCGCACCGGCGGCCGGGCGGTGCCAGGGGGGCGGCCGGTCAGGGTGCGCAGGAAGGCGGAGATGGCGGCGACGTCCTGATCGGAGAGGCTCCGGCCCAGTTGGTAGTAGGCCATCACCCGCACCACCCCTTCCAGGGTCTGGATCGAACCGTCGTGCAGGTAGGGCGCGGTCTCCGCCACGTTGCGCAGCGACGGCACCTTGAAGGCGTGCCGGTCTTCCTCCCGCCCGGAAACGGCGAAGCGGCCGAGATCCGACTGGGGCACGGCGCTGCGGCGGGGGAAGAAGGAGCGGAACAGGCCGACCTTCTGCATCATGGTGCCGCCGATGGCGCGGCCCTGGTGGCAGGAGGCGCAGCCGTAGGATTTGAACAGGGCATAGCCGCGCTGCGCCTCCTCGCCAATGGCGGACGCATCGCCGCCCAGCCAGCGGTCGAAGGGAGAGTCCGGCGTCACCAGCGTGGCGACATAGGCGGCCAGCGCTGCCTTCATTCGGTCCTGGTTCAGACCTTGCGGGGCCAGACGGGTATAGACCGGATCCTGATGCAGGCGGCTGGCGATTTCCGGCCAAGACCCGGCCATCTCCTCCTCCACCGCATGCGCCACCTGTTGGGTCAGCGATTTGGTGTGCCCGGTCCAGCCGTAGCGGGCATGCAGAGCGGTGTTGAAGATGGTGGGCGTATTGAATGGCCGGAGGCCGCTCGGCCCCTTGGCGAGGGGCAAGCCGTCGCTGCCGCCACGGCCGACATCGTGGCAATTTGCGCAGGACACGCCGTGATCGGCGGACAGGCGGGTATCGAAAAACAGGTGGCGGCCGAGGTTGGCAAGTCGCGGGTCCACCGCCACGGTCACTGGCAGTGGCTCCACCGGTTCGCCGGCGGGGAGGCCAACGGCATCGGTCGGCGGAGGCACCGGCGCAGCCAGAAGGGCAGGATCACCGGCCCGTGCCGCACCGCCCGTCAGCAGCCCGGCACTCAGGGCAAGCGTGGCCATCAGGCGGGCGCGGCGGAAAAGTGGCGTGCGTGTGGCTGTGACAGCCAGAACAGGCATTCAGCAAGGGCCCCATCGCCGGTGAGCGTTCGGATGATGATGCCGGTGACAGGGTTAAGGAACAAACAAAAAGGAGAGGCATCCCTTCTTTCGGTCTTGTCGGCTTAATCTCTTTGCTCAACTTGACGGCAAAGCCCATTCAGGCACAAAGATTTTTTGGTTCCCAGGCCGGATGCGTCGAATAGGTTGCAACGCTTGCCCCGGTGGTGGGGAGGCACCACCGGGGCGCTGGTTTTATTGTCCGCTGGCGGAGGATGCCGGCGTCCACCGCAGCACCGGCTTGCGGGCCGCCAGCGTCTCGTCGAGCCGTCGGCGCGGGGTGAGGCGCGGCGCCTGCTTGAACGACTCCGCATCGCTCTTCGCCTTCTCCGCCAGATGACGGACGGCGGCGATGAAGACGTCGAGCGTCTGGCGGCTTTCCGTCTCCGTCGGTTCCATCAGCAGGGCGCCGTGCACGACCAGCGGGAAGTACATGGTCATGGGGTGGAAGCCCTCGTCGATGAGCGCCTTGGCGAAATCGAGCGTCGAAACGCCGGTGTCCTTCAGGAAGCGGTCGTCGAACAGCGCCTCGTGCATCACCGGCGCCGGGAACGACGGGGTCAGCACGTCCGACAGGCGGGCGTAGAGGTAGTTGGCGTTGAGCACGGCGTCGTCGCTGGCCTGCTTCAGCCCGTCGCGCCCCATGCTCATCATGTACCCCAGCGCCCGGACGAACACGCCGAACTGACCATGGTAGCCCTTCATGCGGCCGAAGGGATGCTTGCCGGCCGGGGCGCAGGCGGGGTCCTTCACATGCTCCACCAGCCGGAAGGCGCCGTTCTCCTCCACCACGAAGGGCAGCGGGGCGAAGGGCGCCAGGGCGTCGGACAGCACCGTCGGGCCGGAGCCCGGGCCGCCGCCGCCGTGCGGGGTGGAGAAGGTCTTGTGCAGGTTGATGTGCATGGCGTCGACGCCCAGGTCGGCGATCTTCACCCGCCCCATGATGGCGTTGTAGTTGGCGCCGTCCATGTAGACGTAGGCGCCGACGTCGTGCACCGCCTGCGAGATGGCGATGATGTCGCGCTCGAACAGGCCGCAGGTGTTGGGGTTGGTCACCATGAAGGCGGCGACGTCGGGGCCGAGGGCGGCCTTCAGGGCGTCGAGGTCGACGCGGCCGTCGTCGGTGGCCGGGATCGACTTCACCGTGTAGCCGACCAGGGCGGCGGTCGCCGGGTTGGTGCCGTGGGCGCTTTCGGGCACCAGCACCACCTTGCGGGCGTCGCCCTTGTGCTCGTGCGCCTGGCGGATGGCGAGCATGCCGCACAGCTCGCCGTGGGCGCCGGCGGCCGGCGACAGGGCGACGGCCGGCATGCCGGTCATGGCCTTCAGCCAGCGCGCCAGTTCGTGCATCAGTTCCAGCGCGCCCTGCACCGTCTGCTGCGGCTGGAACGGGTGGATGTCGGCGAAGCCGGGCAGGCGGGCCAGCTTCTCGTTCAGGCGCGGGTTGTGCTTCATGGTGCACGACCCCAGCGGGAAGAAGCCGGTGTCGATGCCGTAGTTCTTCTGCGACAGGCGCGTGTAGTGGCGCACCACCTCGGGCTCGGACAGGCCGGGCAGGCCGACGGCGCCCTTGCGGCGCAGGCCGCCCAGGCGGTCGTCGACGTCCGGCGCCGGCGGCAGGTCGACGGCGGTCTTGCCGGGGCTGTCCATCTCGAAGATCAGCGGCTCTTCCACCACCAGACCGCGGTTGCCGGTGACGGTGGGGCTGTTGGCGCCCTGCATGGCGTCCATGGCGGTCAGTCCTTCAGGCATCACAGCACCTCCGCGAGGGCGGCGACATAGGCGTCGATGTCGGCCTCGGTGTTCATTTCGGTGGCGGCGACGATCATCACCTCGGCCAGTTCCTCGTACTCCGGCCAGAAGCGGCTAGCGGGCACGCCGGCGAGGATGCCGCGGGCGGCCAGCGCGTCCACCACCTCGGCGGCGGGCTTGGGCAGGCGCACGGCGAACTCGTTGAAGAAGGTGCGCGGCAGCACCGTCACGCCCTTCACCTG
>JAEWWF010000146.1 GCA_023396465.1 Pseudomonadota bacterium | reverse complement strand
CTCGCCGGTGCGGATGCGCACCGTGCGCAGCACGTCGGTGACGAAGATCTTGCCGTCGCCGATCTTGCCGGTGTGGGCCGCCTCGCGGATGGCGTCGATGACCTTGTCGACGATGTCGTCCTCCACCGCCACCTCGATCTTCACCTTTGGCAGGAAGCTGACTTCGTATTCGGAGCCGCGGTAGATTTCCGTCTGCCCTTTCTGGCGGCCGAAGCCTCTCACCTCCGTCGCCGTCAGGCCGAGGAGGCCGAGATCGAGCAGCGCCTCGCGCACGTCGTCAAGCCGGAATGGCTTGATGATGGCCGTGACCATCTTCATGGTTGGTTCCCCTTGTCTGTCGCCGGAGCCGGCGCCGCAACCCGCGAACGCCCGTGGTCCATGCGCCGTTCAAGCGGCGTGCCAGCCCCGGCGGTGGGCGGTGGCGGCTCGATCTGGAGCACGACGTGGGGGAGAGGAAAACAAGACGGGCCTATTTTTGTGCAATCAAGAAATTCCGCATATTTTTAGGGCATAGAGCGGCGGTGTGTACCGCAAGGCTGGACAAAGCCGGTGGTCGGGGCTCAAATCCCCGCCGTACACGCGGGCAGTCACAAGCGCCCACAGGCAGGAGCGGACCATGGAGCTTCGGACGGACGTCCTCATCATCGGCGGCGGACTGGTGGGCGGCAGCATGGCCTGCGCCTTGGCCTCCCACGGGGTGCCCTGCATCGTGGTCGACCGTGACGAGCAGACGGCGCTGGTGGACGAAGGTTACGACGGCCGCTGTTCCGCCATCGCGCTGGCCTGCCAGAAGGTGCTGGCGGCCACCGGCGTGTGGCAGTACATGGCCGACGACGTGCAGCCGATCGAGCAGATCCGCGTCGCCGACGGCGAAAGCCTGATGTTCCTGCACTACCATTACCAGCTGCTGGAAGACGGCGAGCCGCTCGGCTACATGAGCGAGAACCGGGTCATGCGCCGTGCCCTGTTCCGCCGCCTGGAGGAGCTGCCGGCCGCCACCTACCTCGCCCCCCATTCGGTCGCCAGCCTCGACCGTGGCCCGGACGGGGGGACGGCGGAACTGGAGGATGGCCGCATCATCCGCGCCAAGCTGGTGATCGCCGCCGACGGCCGCCGTTCCCCCACCCGCGAGGCGGCGGGCATTCCCGTCCACGGCTGGGACTACAAGCAGAACGGCATCGTCTTCACCGTGTGGCACGAGCGCCCCCACCAGGGCATCGCCCACGAGCACTTCCTGCCCGCCGGACCCTTCGCCATCCTGCCTCTGCGCGGCGGCCACCATTCGTCGCTGGTGTGGACGGAGCGGCGGGCGCTGGTGGACGAGCTGCTGTCCCTGGACGACGCCACCTTCCAGGCCGAGCTGATGAAGCGGTTCGGCGATTTCCTTGGCGAAGTGAAGGTGGTCAGCCGCAAGTTCAGCTATCCGCTGACCCTGCAATTCGCCCGCCGCTACACCGACCGCCGACTGGCGCTGATCGGCGATGCCGCCCACGGCATGCACCCGGTGGCGGGCCAGGGCATGAACTTCGGCCTGCGCGACGTGGCGGTGCTGGCGGAAAAGATCGTCGAGGCCCACCGGCTTGGCCTTGATGTCGGCACCACCACGGTGCTGGATGACTATCAGCGCCTGCGGCGCTTCGACAACCTGCTGATGCTGGGGCTGACCGATGCCATCGTGCGGCTGTTCTCCAACGACATCACGCCGATCCGCATCGCCCGCGACATCGGCCTGGCGGTGGTCAACCGCATCGACCCGGCGAAGAAATTTTTCATGCGCCACGCCATGGGTCAAGTGGGCACCCTGCCGCGGTTGATGCGGGGCGAGGCGCTGTAAGGGCGCCACGCCCCCGCCTTCCGGCCCGCAGGCGCCGCCTCAGCGCAGTTGCGACAGCATGGGGGCGGCGTTCTCGAAGGTCTTCACGCGGTCGAAGCCCTGACGCATCTGCGTCATGATGAACTCCGCCCGCCGCACCGGCGCCGAGTCGACCTCGCCGGGGAACTGCCGCACCCAGGCGTTCATCTTCACCGTCAAGGCACACAGCACGCCGCCGATTTCGGTGTGGTAGCTTTGGATCAGTTCCTTCACCCGCTGGAAGCGGATGGCGGAGATGTTGGACCACATTTCGGATGTGGAACGGTCGAAGTTCTCGAACCGGCCGGTGACGGCGGCGGCCAGTTCGTTCAGCCGTGTTTCCATCATGGTGCAGGTTTGCATCAGCGACTGGTCGTTTTTCAGCTGCCAGTTGCGGCGCAGGGAGTCCAGGCTGTCGAGGAAGTTATCGAGCAGCGGCTGGATGCGGTCCAGACACTGGCGGTAATAGGACAACGACAGGAAGATGTCGCCGTAATCTTCCAGGAACTGCGGAATTTCCATCATGTCGATGGACAGCTTCTGCGCCATCACCCGCAGCTTTTCCTTGGCTTTTCGCACGTCGGGATCGCGGAACAGGCGCACGATGTCATCGAAATCATGAATGGAGATGTCGCTGTCGCCATAAACTTGCAGGATCAGCGGCCGGGTGAACTGGGTCATGTACTCGGCCAGTTCCAGGTTCTTTTCCGGCGACAGTTTCAGCGCCACGTTGTCGCGCACGGAAATGCCGAGGCGGCGCAGCAGGATGCGCAGCGAGAAGACGTCATAGGTCGGCAGCATGGAGAGCTGGCGCAGGGTGATCAGGTCGGGATGCGGCTTGCGCGGCTCGCCGTCGTCGTCCTCAGCCTCGTGATCGTCGGGGGCGATCCAGCCGAACAGCTTGGGCAGATCCTCGACATCAAGCTGGCCGGAGCCGGTCTCCTTTTCAGCGAAGACCTCCACCACGCTGCGCAGCTGATGGTTCTTGATCATGCGCGCCCGCTGTAGCGCCTTGGTCTCGATCGGAATGATCGACAGCGGCAGGACATAGATCGAGTCCATGTCCGAATCGATAATTGGCGTCACGGGCTGCGTACCCATGGCGACAGTCCCCTCCGGTTTTTCCCGCCGCCCCGCACGGCGCGACCATCGTAGCACATTCCTGTCACGAACAAGACGCCTCAGCAGCCTCTGGCAGCGGATCGGTGGAGCGGCTACATATGGCGCCATGCCGCGCTATAAACTCACCCTCGAATACGACGGCGGACCGTTCTGCGGCTGGCAGCGCCAGTCCAACGGGCCGTCCGTGCAGGAGGCGGTGGAAACCGCCGTCACCCGCTATTGCCAGGTCCAGGCGGTGGTGAATGCCGCCGGGCGCACCGATTCGGGGGTTCATGCCCTCGGCCAGGTGGCGCATGTGGACCTGCCGCGTGCCGACCCGCCCGACAAGGTGCGCGACGCCCTCAATGCCCACCTGCGGCCGCATCCGGTGACGGTGGTGCGGGCGGAGGCGGTGGACGCAGACTTCCATGCCCGCTTCTCGGCCCGCGAACGGTCCTACCTCTACCGCATCCTCAACCGCCGGGCACCGCCGGCGCTGGATGCTGGGCGGGTATGGTGGGTCGGCGCGGCGCTGGACGCCGAGGCCATGCACGATGCCGCCCAGGCCCTGGTCGGCCACCACGACTTCACCACCTTCCGCGCCAAGGAATGCCAGTCGCAGTCGCCGGTGAAGACCCTGGACGAGATCCGCGTCACCCGTGTTGGCGAGGAAATACACCTGTTCTGCCGGGCGCGCTCTTTCCTCCACCATCAGGTTCGCAACATGACCGGCACCCTGCGGCTGGTGGGCGAGGGGCGGTGGAGCCGGGCCGATGTCGCCCACGCCCTGGCCGCCCGCGACCGCGCCGCCGGCGGCCCCACGGCGCCACCGCAGGGGCTGTATTTCCTGCACGTCGCCTATCC
>JAEWWF010000084.1 GCA_023396465.1 Pseudomonadota bacterium | reverse complement strand
CACCACCACCAGCTGGACGCACGCCATGCCGATCAGCGCCGGTACGCCGCAGGCGGCGGCGAAGGCCCAGAAGTCGAGGCCGCCCACCTGCCCGATGAGGATGTTCTGCGGATTTCCGATCAACGTTGCCGCCGAGCCGGCATTGGCTGCCCCGGCCAGCCCGATGAGGAACGGCCGCGGGTCGAGGCCGCGGCCGAGCAGCCCGGCGCACAGCATGGGCGTCATGGCGAAGACCACCACGTCGTTGGCCAACACCATGGACAGGCCACCCGCCACCACGATCAGCAGCGCCAACAGCCGCGCCGGCTCGGCGGCGGTGACGGCGATGCGGCGGGCGCACCAGTCATAAAGGCCGGCCAGCGCCGCCTGCGCCGACAGGATCATCAGCCCGAACAGGATCACCAGCGTCGGCCAGTCGATGGCCGCCGCCACCTCCACCGCCGGCATGGCGCCGGCCACCACCAGCACCAGGGCACCCAGGAGGGCGATGCCGGTGCGGTCGACCGCCAGCCCCGGCCAGCGGCCGGCGGCCATGCCCAGGTAGGTGACGACGAAGACGACGAGGACGAGGGCGGTCATGGCGGGGCTCGGCGGGCGGGCGGGCGAACACGGCCGCCCTTCGGCCGCCGCCGCCTCACCGCCGGTCGAGCAGGGCGCCGATGGTGGCGAGGCGGGGGATGTTGTCGCAGAAAATCTTGAAGGTCGCCAGCATGGGCACGGCCAGCAGCATGCCAGCGATGCCCCACATCCACCCCCACACCATCAGCGCCAGGAACACCGCCACCGGGTTGAGGGTCAGCCGCTTGCCCAGCACCGCCGGGGTGACGAACTGCCCCTCGATCATGGTCAGGGCGTAGAAGGTCAGCGGCGGCAGGATGGCGAAGCTGATCTGATCGAAGGTGATGAACGACACCAGCGCGATCACCACCGCCGTCACCAGGGCGCCGAGGAAAGGCACGAAGTTGAGGATGCCGGCCAGCGTCCCCCACAGGATCGCATTGGGCAGGCCATACCCCCACATGGCAAGGCCAGTCAGGATACCGAGCACCGCGTTGATGAGGGTGATGGTGACGAGGTAGGTGGAGATGTCGGTCTCCGCCCGGCGGAATATCTCCACCGCCCGCCTGCGGTCACCGCGCCCGCGCGCCACCCGCAGGGTCTTGCGCAGAAACAGGTTGCCGCCGGCCAGCAGGAAGTAGAGCAACACCAGCGTCAGCGCCACTTCCGTAACCACGATGCCGGTGCCGGACATGAGCGAGTCGACCATGCCCTCGGTGCGCACGATCACCGTCGGCGGCTGGTCCGCCTGCTCGCCGCCCGAGGCCGCCTCGGTCATCTGCCGCACCGCCTCGCGCACGTCGCCAAGCGGCGTCTGCAATTCCTGTAACCGCAGGCGCAGGATGGCCATGTTGATCGGCGCCCGCTCCAGCCACGCACTGGCGGGCCCGGCCAGGGCGGTGAAGGCACCGCTCACCAAGGCGATCAGCACCACCACCGCCAGCGCCGCCCCCACCGGACGCGGAACCCCGACGCGGGCGAGCCGCCGGACCAGGGGCGTGAACAGAAGGCTGAGCAGGATCGCCAGGGCGATGGGAATGAACAGCGTCGAGGCGAGGTAAAGGGTGGCGAAGCAGGCAATCACGAACAGCCCGACCACCGATGTCCGCCACGCGCTCATCCGCCGCCGGTACGGGCGCGGTACCGGCCGTATGAGCGGCGGAGGCGGCGGAGCGGGCGGTTGGTCGGGTGCTATCATACCCCCGTCAACGCGCCAGCGGCCGCACCGGCTCTAACCGTCGCGGCCGCTAAGCCAGAAGGCGTAAACGACGGCATCCACCTCAGGCAGGTGCCAATACCGGGGTCAGACCCGCACCACCTTGCCGGGATTCATCAACCCCTTCGGGTCGAGCGCCTTCTTGAGTCGGCGCATGAGGTCGATCTCGATCGGATCCTTGTAGTGGACGATCTCCTCCACCTTCAGGCGGCCGACGCCGTGCTCGGCCGAGATGGACCCTTCCATCTCCACGATGATGTCGTGGACGATACGGTTCATCGTTTCCCACAGGGCCAGATACTCGGCCTTGTCCATGCCCTCGGGCTGGGTGAGGTTGTAGTGGATGTTGCCGTCGCCCACATGGCCGAAGGGGCACGGGCGGATGCCCGGCAACGCCGCCTCCACCGCCGCCGTGGCGCGGTCGAGGAATTCCGGCACCCGGCTGATGGGCACCGCGACGTCATGCTTGATGGACGCGCCCTCGTGCTTCTGGGCTTCCGGCAGGCCTTCGCGCAGGCGCCAGAACATCTTGCCCTGATCAAGGCTTTCGGCCACCACCGCATCAGCGATCAACCCGTCCTCGAAGGCGGCCTCAAGGAAGGTCTCGAACGCCCCGCGCAGGTCGGAGTTGGGGCGGGAACTGGAGAACTCCACCAGCACGTACCACGGGTGCGGCGCCTCGAACGGGTCGGTCACGCTGTCCAGGTGCTTGGCGGCGATCTCCATGCCGAAGCGGCCGATCAGCTCGAAGGCGGTGACGGCGTCGCCCGACAGGGCGCGGGCGCGGCTCAGCACCTTGGTGACGGCGTGGATGTCATCGAGCGCGCACAGCGCCGTCTGCTGCTCCACCGGCTTGGGGTAGAGCTTCAGCACCGCCGCCGTGATGATGCCGAGCGTGCCCTCGCCGCCGATGAACAGGTGCTTGAGGGCATAGCCGGTGTTGTCCTTGCCCAGCGCCTTCATGCCGTTCCAGAGGGTGCCGTCGGGCAGCACCACCTCCAGGCCCAGCACCAGCTCGCGCGTGTTGCCGTACTTCAGCACGTTGACGCCGCCGGCGTTGGAGGAAATGTTGCCGCCGATCTGGCACGACCCCTGCGCCCCCAGCGCCAGCGGGAACAGGCAGCCGGCTTCCGCCGCCGCGTGCTGGATGGTCTCCAGCACCACCCCGGCCTCCACCGTCATGGTGAAGTTGACCGGATCGACCGCCCGGATGCGGTTGAGGCGGGAGGTGTTGAGCACGATCTCGCGGCCGTGCTCGAACGGCACGTTGCCGCCGACCAGGCCGGTGTTGCCGCCCTGCGGCACGATGGGGACGCCGGCATCGGCGCACAGGCGCACCACCTCGGCCACTTCCTCGGTGCTGCCGGGCTTCACCACCGCCAGCGCCTTGCCGACGTAAAGGCCGCGCTCTTCCGCCAGGAAGGGGGCCATGTCGGTTTCATCGACGATGATGCCCTTGTCGCCGACGACGGCGCGGATGGCGTCGAGAAGTTCGGCCGTGACGGCCTTCTCCAGCAGTTCGGACACGGATCGCTTCCTTCCAGTCGGCGCGAAGGGACGGGGGTTCCTGACAGGGATTTAGCCTCTTGCGCCAGCGGCGGCAAGGCGGCGCGAGGGAAGAACTACAGCGCCGCCACTTCGGCGGAGAGGGCGGCGATCACCGCCTGCGGCTGTTCGGCGTGCACCCAATGGCCGGCGGCGGGCACCGTCTCCAGCCGGGCGGCGGGGAACAGACGCCGGATCTCCGCCTCATGCTCCGGCCGCACGTAGTCCGAGGCAGCGCCGGACAGGAATAGCGCCGGCCCCTCGTACACCCGATCAGTGACCGGGAAATCGGCGATCTGCGGCCACTGATCGAGGATTGCTTGCAGGTTCAGCTTCCACCGAAACCCGCCGCCGGTACTCTCCAGGCTTTGCAAGAGGAACAGGCGGACCATCTGCTCCGGCACCTTGTCCGCCAGGGCCCGATCAACGTCGGCGCGGCGGGCGCACCCCGCCAGATCGACATCAAGCATGATGCGGGCATAGCCGACCGTCTGCGCCGACAGCTTGGCCGGCGGCATGTCAACCGACACCAGCCGCCGCACTGCCGCCGGTTCCAGCAGGGCCAGCGTCATGGCCGTCTTGCCGCCCATGGAATGGCCGACCACCAGCGCCTCGCCCAGCACGCCGTGGGCGGCCATGAAGGCGCGCACGTCGGCGGCCATGTCTCGGTAATCCATGCTGCCGTCCCACGGGCTGTCGCCGTGGTTGCGCAGGTCGAGGGTGAAGACATGCGCCGTCTCCGCCAACCCCTTGGCGATGGTCGCCCAGTTCTTGCCCGAGCCATAGAGCCCATGGACGATCACCACCGGCGGCTTGGCAGCATCGCCATATTCGGTGAAGGCAAGATCCATGGCGGCGGGGCTCCTTGACGCGGATTACGGACCGGGGGCGGAGCATACCCCACGCCCGGCACGCCGCAAAGGGCCGCTCCGGGCTTGAAAGCCCAACCGGCGGCCCCACTTGGCGGGTGTCCCTGCCGACCGTGAAGGGGGTCCCCTCTCCCCTTCTCCGTCCCTGACGCAGATGAACCTTGACGCGGCCCCATACCCGGCCGCGTCTTTTTTTGCCCCGCCCCTATCAAGCCCCGGCTGCCGTGGCCTCCACGGGGCCGGGATCGGCGACGGCCACCGGCCCCTGATCCTCCACGTCGACGAAGCGGTCGCCGTAGAAGCCGTTGAACCGGGTCCGCAGGGCGTTGGAGTAGGCCCCCATCATCCCCACCTCGATCCAGTCGCTGGTGCGCACGTCGGAGGGCAGCCAGAACGGACCCGGCATGGTGTCGATGCTGTCGCAGGTGGGGCCGTAGAACTTGAACACCCGCTCCTCGCCCACCGGACCGTCGCCATCCTGACGATGCACCCGCAGCGGGAACACCGGGCCGAGCAGCTTCAATTCCGACAGGCCACCATAGACACCATCGTTGAGATAGAGGCGATCGCCGCGCCGCAGCTCCACCCGCGTCAGCACCGACATGCCGGCGGCCACCAGGGCCCGCCCCGGCTCGCACAGCAGGCGGGCGCCACGCAGGTTGGCTAGGCGGTCGAAGGCAGCACCGATTTCCGCCGCGAACGCCGCGAAGGGGGGCTCATCGCCCCGGTAGCGGGCGGGAAAACCGCCGCCGACGTCCACCGCGTCAACCGGCGTCTTGGCAAGCTCCACCGTGCGCGACACCGCCTCCAACGCCCGCGTGTAGGCGGACGGCGCCATGCACTGGCTGCCGACATGAAAGGTCAGGCCGACCCGCGCCGCCCGCTTGCGGCAGGCCCGCAGGATGGGCGCGGCATGGCGCGGCGACTGGCCGAACTTGCCCGACAGGTCGACCAGGGCGGCGCTGGACGACATGGCGACGCGAACCATCAGCGTCAGGTCGCCGGCGTGGTTGGTCGCCGCCAGGATCTTGTCCAGTTCCTCCATGTGGTCGAGCGCGAAAACCCGCACGCCATGATCGAAGTAGGCTTCGGCGATGGCCGAGGGATGCTTCACCGGGTGCATGAAGGACAGGGTGGCGGCCGGGAACAGGTCGCGGGCGGTCCGCACCTCGGCGATGGAGGCGACATCCCACTGGGTGATGCCGCCCGCCGCCAGGGCGCGCAGGACATAGGAGTTGTCGTTGCACTTCACGGCATACATGACGTCGCCGGGAAAGGCGGCCACCGCGTCGGCCGCCGCCATTTCCAGCTCGTGCTGGCGCAGGCAGTAGAGCGGCGCGTCGGGCGGCGAGGCATCGAGCGCCTCTCGGGCGGTCTGGAAACGACGGAGCATGGCGCCTCCGGAGTGGATGCCCGGATGCCACGAAGGCGGCATCCGGGCATCGCGGGGATCCTGCCGACAGCCTATACCGTAGCGGCAGGGTCGGCCAAGGGGGCGGCGATGACTGTTTTGCGTCGCCGGCCGCCGCCGGTCGGCAAGGCGTCAGAGCATCGGCTTGAGAGCGCCAGGACCGAGCGTATCGGTCAGGAACAGCTCCGTCCTTTGGTTGGCGGCGCGGGCGGCCCCCACGTCGTAATGACCGGCGTCGGTCTGGCGGGCGAAGGCATGGCCGACGCCGGCATAGCTGTGGAGGTCCACCTTGGGATGCTTGGCCAGAGCGTCGCGGATGCGGCCCTGCCGCGCCGTGTCGACGAACTGGTCCTCCTCCGCCATGTGCATCAGCAGTGGCGCGGTGATGCCCTTGGCTTCGTCGAGGTAGGTGTCGATATTGACGCCATAGTAGGAGACGGCGCAGTCGGCATCGGTGCGGCAGGCCGCCAGATAGGCCAGCAGCCCGCCCAGGCAATAGCCGAGAACGCCAACCTTGCCGGTGGTCTCGGGCAGGCCGCGGGCATGGGTGATGGTGTCCTGGATGTCGCGCAGACCGGCATCGATGTCGAAGCGGCCCATCAGGTCGAGGGCGCGCTGAAACTCCTGCTCGTTGGTGGGGTCGAGTTCCACGCCCGGCTCCAGCCGCCAGAACAGGTCGGGGCAGAGGGCGGCATAGCCCATCTGCGCCAGGTTCTCGCAGATGCGCCACATCTCCTTGTTAATGCCGAATATCTCCTGGCAGACCACCACGCAGGGCGCCGGGCGCAGGGTGGCGGCGGGAGCGAAGTAAGCCTTGAAGGTGCCGTCGCGGCCGGCGACATGGATCATGCGGCCGACGGTTTCGCGCGGTTCGGTGACGGGATCGGCGCCCTCGAGATCGGGCATGGCGTGTCCTCCCTGCGACGCGGTGGCGGGTTCCCCACCAACGGACCGGCAGTCCAAGACGTTGCGGATCAAGCCGCGACCGCCGGAACGGCCTGCGGCCGGCCGTACAGATAACCTTGCAGCAGGTCCGCCCCCGCCTTGGCGAGCCACGCCGCCTCGCCGGCGGTCTCGACCCCCTCGCACACGGTCGGAATGCCCAGCTCGCGCACCAGCCGCAGCAGGCTGCCGAGCACCGCCGCCTTGTAGGGATCGGCATCGACGCCGCGCACCAGCCCCATGTCGATCTTCACGAAATCCGGCCGCACCTCGTGCAGAAGGTTGAGCGAGGCGTACCCGGCGCCGAGGTCATCGAGGGCCACCTTGAAGCCGGCGGCGCGGTAAACCCGCAGGATGTTCTTCAGGTGCTCGACGCTTTCCAGACTGTCGGCCTCCCCCACCTCGAACACCACATGCTCGGGCGGCAGGCCGCTCGCCGTGATGAGGGCGACGGTGGAGCGCAGGCAGTGGTCGGGGTCGTAGATCGCCGCCGGGCTGAAGTTGATGAACAGCCGGCCGCCGTAGCCATGCGCCGCCGCCGTGCGCACCGCCGATGCCCGCGCCGCCAGATCGACCGCGAACAGCATGTCCCCGGCCCGCGCCGCCGCCATGATGCGGCCGCCGCCGATCAGACTGCCATCGTCATCGGTGGCCCGCACCAGCGCCTCCACCGCGAAGGGACGGCCGTCGGGGGTGACGATGGGCTGAAAATGGCTGGTCAGCCGCTCGGAGGCCAACAGGCGATCGAGCCAACCAACGTCGGTGCGCGCCGCCAGCCGGCCGAGCGGCATCACCTGGGCCATGGCATCAAGGTTGACCTCGGCACCGGTGGCCAGGAACAGCGCCCGCACCGCATCCCGCTCCACCGCCGACAGCGGCGCCGCCAAGGCCGCCGCCAGGGTCGCCAGCCCACCGGCCGGAACGGTGAAGGCCGCTCGTCCAGCTCCGCCGGGGCCGCCGGGGGCCGCCCCCGCCTCGCGGGCGGCGGTCATCAGCTTGCGCCCCATGTGCCCGCTCGGCCACCACAGGTGCAGAATGCCGCCGCCGCCATCATCGCCGATGGGACGCGGCACGGCGCAGGAGGCGCAGGTCAAGGCGCGCAGGGGCTGTTGGATCATCGGGATATCTCCGTCGGAAACGGCGGCGGGAGGGCAGGCCGGGGAGGAACTCACCGTGTTTGTACGGGCGTTTCCTCCATCAGGTTCACCGCCGGCCCCCATCCGGTTTCCAGGGCAGCGGCGGACCATTTCTCGTATTCGGCATCTGGTTTACGTATACGTCATTTTTCGCTAAGCTGTGGTCAGCGGGAGGCAGCCAACAGGCCTCCGCACAGGGAGAACGACCACATGAGCCTGGAAAGCATCGAACAC
>JAEWWF010000004.1 GCA_023396465.1 Pseudomonadota bacterium | reverse complement strand
AGGCGGCGGTACCGGGTCAGCCAGCCGATGCTACGCTCAACCACCCAGCGACGCGGGATGACCTTGAACCCAGGATCGGTGTCGGAGCGGCGCACGACCTCGACGACGAAATCGAGGAAGGCGGCCTTGTCGAGCAGCTTGCGGCGGTCGTAAGCGCCATCAGCGAAGAAGTGCTTCACCCACGGCCAGCGCTTGCGGATGGCGTCGAGGATAGGCATTGCCCCGGCGCTGTCGGAAATATCTGCCGTGGTCAGGTTAACGGCGAGCAGCCGCCCATCTGTGTCCACCGCGATGTGCCGCTTGCGACCGACGATCTTCTTTCCCGCGTCGTAACCGCGCTTGTCAGCCATCGGGGCTTTGATGGTCTGGCTGTCGATGACGCCTGCCGTCGGGCTGGCCTCCCGTCCGGCGCGCTCGCGGTCGATCATCAGCGCCACGTCATGGATGGTGCGAAACAGCAGAGAACGCACAAAACGCCGGAACCACCAATAGACCGTCTGCCACGGTGGGAAATGGACCGGCAACATCCGCCACTCGCAACCGGACCGAACCATGTAGCGCAAGGCGTTCACCACCGCGCGCAAATCGGTCGTCCGCTTGCGCCCACGCCCCGAAGGCTGCGGCAGAAAAGGCTCCAGCGCGCCCCATTCCTCATCGGTCAGGTCGCTGGGATACCGTTTCGTCTTCTTTTCAATGGCCGCCATGCGGCTGCGCGTCGATGTGTTCCACATCGACAGCTTGAATCATCCCCGCCTCAGGCGCTCAAGCCTTTTTCAAACAGCCTCTCACTGGTCGCGTCGGAGATAGCCATCTTGATATACTCTCGCAGGATCGTGTCGCTACTTTTGAAAAATGTGGAATCTTGGTCTTGCGTTAAGCCGTCTACCGACGTTCCTTTTAAGTTTTCCAAAGTCTTTTTCTTCACCGCTTCAAGTCCGTCATTGTCAAGCATCCCGCCGCCATTGACATGGCGAATGATTTCCACGGCGAACTGACGCATATTTTCGGCAAGGGCACTCATTATGAGCACCTGCATTTTGGACGTACTCATTTACGTGCGACCCCGGTTCATCTGACGGTACGATTTTGTCGCTGATTGCGGCGGTATAGTCAACCACTGAGGCAAAAGGAAAGCGCCTTCCCGTTACCGAGAGGCGCTTTCCTTCAACACCCCTTTAGAGGGGCTGGGCCGCGACCCAGCCATTCCACAAAGGTGTCGATGGCGAACCCCGTCCATGATTGACTTTATGGGCGGGGTTTCCTCTTGCCATAGGAGGCTGTTTTGGGTGATAGAGAACGAAACGCGAACAGTCGGCCAGATAGCTCCCCTTCGGCGGCCAGCGCCGATACTCCGCCGGAGATTTCTCCGACAGGTAGAACGCGCCCGATCCCCGACGCCTGCAAGCATATCGAGGTCAACTTCTGTAAAACGCCAGGGTGCGAGAACTTCGGGGTGCCGCCCAGGAAGGGACCGATCATCAATGGACCGGGCACCAAGGGGCAGGACCGCTACAAGGTGGCCGGTCACGGCAAGGGCACATCAGCCCTCATATGCGCCGCCTGCGGCAAGGGCACCCGCCTCAAGAACAATCTTGCGGTCCATGAGGAATTCGAGCGGCAGTCGGCCTACCTATTCGTGCCGCACCCGCTCTCATGTCCAGATGCTTCTTGTATCAACCACCGCCCCACAAGGGAAAGCCTGAAAACGGCGTTCCGGAAATACGGGAAGACGAAATCAGGCTCCGACCGGTGGCAGTGCCGGGAGTGTAAGAAGACCTTCGCGCTTGGGAAACCAACAGTCGGTCACAAGAAGCCGCACATCAACATCCGAGCATTCGAGTTGATCGTGAACAAGGTTCCGCTAAACCGGATGGCGGAAATCTTGGATGTCAGCTACAGCACTCTCTACGGGAAGATTGATTTTATCTATGAGCAATGCCGGTTGTTCGCCGCTTCCCGTGAGGCCCAGCTTCGGCAGATGGAGTTCAAGCGGCTCTACCTGAGCACGGACCGGCAGGATTACCTCGTGAACTGGGGTGACCGGTCGGCCAGAAAGACCATCCAGTTGACGGCAGTGGCAACAGCCGATCAGCGAAGCGGTTACATCTTCGGTCTGACACCGAACTTCGATGCCTCGGTGGACCCTGCGGAGATCGAGCAGCGGTGGACCAACGAGCGGGAGTCCAGCAAGAGGCCGCAGATGCGTTCTCTGGCTCGCGTGTGGACCGAGTTCGACTACCGTCTGTCCGCCGCTCGTGCTGGCCGCCTTGGGGAGGATAGCGGCGCGTCATCACGCGATGATCTCGACGCACCGGAGCTTCTGGACCTGGGGCAACAGTTGCCGAAGAACGGGGTGCAGGTGCATGCCGACTACCTGATGCACGGGCACTACTGGTTCCTGCGGTCGCTGACGCATGGGGCCGAAAAGCTGCGGTTCTACATCGACCAAGACGCCGGGCTGCTGCATGCCTGCCTGGGAGCCTTCGCGGACAAGGTTCTGAACCGGCAGGCGGATGTCGTCCAGGTGGACATCCAGAAGAACCTCACCATCGACCAGCGGAAGAACGCCCACGGGAAGGCGAAGCGATGGTTCGAGGGTGAGCGTGCGCGATTTCCCGACATAAAGGATAACGTTATCCGGACCGCGATCTTGGCCGAGCGGATCGCGGCGGCCAGGGAGGCGAGCAAGGCCGAGAAGGGGAAGCTACAGGACGTGTGGTTGGAATACCCGTTCCCGGACATGGCAGAGCCGGGGAAGAAGCTGCGGTTCGTGACCGATCTGGACGACTACGACGACCACCACGTGGCGAACCTGCTCATGAAGGGGTCGCTGTGGCCGGTGGACACGGTGTTCAACCGCATCCGGCGGCGCATGGTCATGTTCGAGAGGCCGGTGCAGTCGGTGCGTCGGGCGCGCCGCATGTGGCACATCTACGCGCCGTATGACGCGGCGATGGTCGAGAAAATGCTGACCATCTTCCGCGTCTGGCACAACTACGTGTGGGTTGATGGCAAGGCGAAGAAGACCGCCGCCGAGAAGCTGGGCATGGCCGAAGGCAAAGTCAGGATGCAGGACATCGTGTATTTCGACGTAAGATCGAAAATATAAATATAAATATAAATACGTTCACATCCTATATCGAGAGTGACCTATGGAACATAAAGATTCTATCAAACGAGAGTGGCGCGAAGATGATTTGCTGGAACTGCTTCGTGAAATGAATGTAAGGGAAGCAAATAAAAAATGCGCCGAAAAAAAGATCGCTACGTCTGGTATTGTGGCCGATTTTCAGAGGCTTATCGACACATACATTAGACCGCACGACAAGAAATCGGCAGATCACCTTCTTCGACACATCAACGATGAAATCATCCGCGTTTACACTTTGTAGGACGACGTGCTTGAACCCCACCAGCTAACGGCTTCTACAACATGGATTTCCGTGCTGATCTGGCTATTAGGCCCTGTTGACAAAGGGGATTCCCAAATTCGCGCGGGCGTGATTCAACACTGGTCTTTGCGGAGACCAGTGGCATGCGTGGCGACCTGACGGACGAGGAATGGGAGATCATTGGGGCGCTGTTG
>JAEWWF010000371.1 GCA_023396465.1 Pseudomonadota bacterium | reverse complement strand
CGGCAACAAGCGCCGCCCGACAGCCGCGCCGCCTGCTGAAAGACGCCGTAGGCGCCCATGTCCGGCCGCGTGCTGCAAGGCCCCTACCTTGGCCGCGACCTTGCCACCCTGACGGCGGAGGAACGGCTCGATCTGTGGCGGCAGGTGCAAAGCGACGCCGATTCGCTGCGCCTTTATGAAGCCTGGCTCGACCGCGCCGACCCCGACTGGCGCGGTGCCGGCGCTGGTGGCGCGGCCGGGCAGGACGCCCCGCCCCCAGCCGGCGATTCCGGCTCCATGACCCATGCCGACGCGCTCAGGGTGCTCGGGTTGGAGGACGGAGCGGACGCCGACGCCATCAAGGCCGCCTACCGCCGCCTCATGCGCCAGATGCATCCCGACCATGGCGGCTCCGCCTGGATGGCGGCCAAGCTCAACGAGGCCCGCCGGGTGTTGCTGGGGGATTGAATTTCCTGTCGTGAATGAGGGCCTTTCGCAGCCGCGGAAGACTCGCAATCGCCGTGTCGACTCGTTAAAACAAAAAGTCGCTGTGGTGTTTCCCGCGTCAACGATTACGCAACTTTCGTCGCCTATCATCATCCCTCTGGTAGAGACTGTCAGGCTGACCGATGAAGTTTACCGGAACCGAGACCTACGTCGCCACCGAAGACCTGATGGTGGCGGTCAACGCCGCCGTGACATTGCAGCGGCCGCTGCTGGTGAAGGGTGAACCCGGCACCGGCAAGACCGTACTGGCGCAGGAGGTGGCGGCGGCGCTCGGGTTGCCGCTGGTGTCGTGGCATATCAAGTCGACCACCAAGGCCCAGCACGGCCTGTACGAGTATGACGCCGTATCCCGCCTGCGCGATTCGCAGTTGGGGGATGAGCGGGTTCACGACATCCGCAACTACATCCGCCCCGGCAAGCTGTGGGAAGGCTTCACCCGGGACGGCGGCTGCGTGCTGCTGATCGACGAGATCGACAAGGCCGACATCGAGTTCCCCAACGACCTGTTGCAGGAACTCGACCGCATGGAATTCTATGTCCACGAGACGGGCGAGACGGTGAAGGCCGCGACCCGGCCGGTGGTCATCATCACCTCCAACAACGAGAAGGAGCTGCCGGACGCCTTCCTGCGCCGTTGCTTCTTCCACTACATCCGTTTCCCCGAGGCCGAGACCATGCGGCGCATCGTCGATGTCCACTTCCCGGACATCAAGGGCGCCCTGGTGCGCGAGGCGCTGCATCTGTTCTACGAACTGCGCGAGGTGCCGGGACTGAAGAAGAAGCCGTCCACCAGCGAACTGCTGGACTGGCTCAAGCTGCTGATGGCCGACGACATGCCGGCCGAGGCGCTGCGGGCCAAGGACGTGAAAACCATGCTGCCGCCGCTGCACGGCGCGCTGCTGAAGAGCGAGCAGGACGTCCACCTGCTGGAGCGCCTGGCGTTCCTGGCCCGGCGCGAGGGGCGCTGACGACCATCGGACAGGGGCGCGGGGGGCGGATCGAGGGGATCGACGGGGTGTTCGGGTCATGACAGGCACGATCATGCGATCCTGGTTCACAGGTTTCACCGCCGCCCTGGCCGGGCTGGCGCTGTTGCCGGCTGCCGCCCTGGCGGCCGATGCCAAGCCCCAGCGCCCCAAGGTCGAGCCGCCGCCGGCGCAAGAGCGCGAGGCCATCCTCGCCCCCACCCTTGATGGCATGTTCCGCGACAGCCTGCTGACCGAGAACTCCGGTCGTCTGCCGCAGTTCATCACCAACCGCGCCGGCCTCACCCTGCTCGGGCCCGCCCCGGAGCCGGCACCGCCGCCGCCGGGGTTCGAGCCACCGCAGGTGGTCTACGAGGTCGAGCCGCCGCCACCGCCACCCTCCTGGGCCGAGGTGGTGGCCGCCATCGGCCGCAACGCGGCGGAACCGGCCCATGTGTCGGAAGTGGAGCGGCTGGCCTCGGAAGGCCGGCCGGAGGCGGTGGAACTGCTGGCGTGGATGCGCGCCAACGGCTCCGGTGTTGCCCGCGATCTGCCGGCGGCGTTCAAGCTCTACGCCCGTGCCCATCAACTGGGCGTGCCGAACGCGCGCGAAAACGCCATCGCCGTCTACAAATCCATGTCGGTGACGGAACAGCAGGCCGCCCGGCTGCCGTTCTGACGCCGCCGCGTCCTCTTTCCTCTCGCGCCCGATCCGATCGGAGGCCCATGTTCGTCAAGCTGTTCTACGCCCTGCGCGAAGCCGGCGTGCCGGTGAGCCTCACCGAATACCTGACGCTGCTGGAGGCGGTGGAGAAGGGCTGTGCCCACTTCTCCGTCGAGGACTTCTATTATCTGTCGCGGTCGGCGCTGGTGAAGGACGAACGCCACCTGGACCGCTTCGACCGGATATTTGGCACCGTCTTCAAGGGGCTGGAACAGGCCACCGACCCCGACGCCCTGCTGGCCCAAATCCCCGACGAATGGCTGCGCAAGCTGGCGGAGAAATTCCTCACCGACGAGGAGAAGCAGAAGATCCAGTCGCTTGGCGGCTGGGACACGCTGATGGAGACGCTGAAGCAGCGCCTCGCCGAGCAGAAGGGCCGCCATCAGGGCGGCAACAAGTGGATCGGCACCGCCGGCACCAGCCCCTTCGGCGCCTACGGCTACAACCCGGAAGGCATCCGCATCGGCCAACACGAAAGCCGCCACCGGCGGGCGGTGAAGGTGTGGGACAAGCGGGAGTTCCGCAACCTCGACGACACCATCGAACTGGGCACCCGCAACATCAAGGTCGCCCTGCGCCGCCTGCGCCGCTTCGCCCGCGAGGGGGCGGCGACGGAACTGGACCTCGACGGTACCATCCGCTCCACCGCCCATCACGGCGGCATGCTGGACATCCAGATGGTGCCGGAACGGCACAACACGGTGAAGGTGTTGCTGTTCCTGGACATCGGCGGGTCCATGGACGATCACGTCCGCACCTGCGCCGAACTGTTCTCGGCGGTGCGGACCGAGTTCAAGCACCTGGAATACTACTACTTCCATAACTGCGTGTACGAATACGTATGGCGCGACAACAGCCGCCGCCACGCCGACCGCATCCCGACCTGGGACGTGCTGCACACCTACGGCAGTGACTACAAGCTGATCTTCGTCGGCGACGCCGCCATGAGCCCCTACGAGATCGTCTATCCCGGCGGCTCGGTGGAACACTGGAACGAGGAGGCGGGCGAGGTGTGGCTCCGCCGCATGCTCGCCACCTGGCCCCATGCGGTGTGGCTGAACCCGACCGAGCAGCGCTACTGGCAGTTCACCCAGTCGACCCAGATGCTACGCCAGGTGATGGAAGGTCGCATGTTCCCGTTGACCCTGGAGGGACTGGACGGCGCCATGCAGGCGCTGAACAGGTAGGAACGGCCGCCACGGTCCGGCCGCGCGGCGGGGCGGGGCGTGGAG
>JAEWWF010000360.1 GCA_023396465.1 Pseudomonadota bacterium | reverse complement strand
GTCGCGCCGCCTCCGCCGCCCTTGTCGGTGAGTCCGGCGGACCGGCCGGGGGTGGGGGGCGCGGTGAAGCGTCCGGGCCGCCCGCTGGCGCCGCCGGCATCCAATCTGCGCAGCGGTGACGATGATCTCACCGCCGCTCTGCGTGGGCTGGCGGAAGCCGCCGCCCGCTCGGATCGGGACGAGGATGAAACGCTGTTCTCGCCCGAGCCGGAACGCTCGGAAGCGGAACGGGAACTGCTGCGGGCCCTGCGGTCGGTGCGCTGACGCGCGCCGCAGGCTGGAACGACCTTGGGGGAAGAGTAGGGCGTCATGAAGAAGTTCGCGTTCCCGCGGCCACGCCTCCTGCCGGTGACCATCTTCGTCGCCGTGCTGATGCTGACGGTGCGTCTCGGTGGCCTCTATGAGGACTTCAACCGCATGAACCTGGCCGAGGTGTCGGTCGGGCAATCGGCCGCCCTGGCGCAGAACGCCGAGGGCGCAGCGCCGATGGCGCCCGAGCCGGCACCGGTTCCGGCCGGGGCGGAGCCCGCCGGTGGCGCCGGACTGCCGCCGGTCAGTGCCTCGCAGGTGGGCGGGCAGGCGCCGCAGCCCCAGGCCTCGTTCGATCCGGCCCAGGATCCCGCCGCCTTCACCCAGTCGGAAATCGACCTGTTGCAGAAACTGGCCGAGCGCCGCGAGCAGATCGAGGCGCGGGAGAAGGAACTGGCCATGCGCGAAGGGCTGCTCCAGGCGGCGGAGACGCGAATCGACCGCAAGGTGGAAGAGCTGAAGACCCTTCAGAACACCATCACCGACCTGCTCGCGCTCTACGACGAGAAAGAGGTCGAAAAGGTCGCTCAGCTGGTGAAAATTTACGCAACCATGAAACCCAAGGATGCGGCGCGGATTTTCAATGATCTCGATATGCCCATTCTGATCCAGGTCATGGTAAACATGAAGGAGAGCAAGTCGGCACCGATCCTGGCGTCGATGGATCCCGTCAAGGCGCGGGCTCTCACCGAGGAGATGTCGCGCATGCGGCGTCTGCCCAATCCCGACGGCACCGCCGGCGACGGTGCCGGGTGACCAACCAAAAGGGTTGCCTCACAGGGACGGGTATTTTATGAGAAGCGGTAGTGTTTTTCGGGTCGTAGCCTGGTTGCCGGCCGGCTGTCGCAAACGGAGTCCAGAATGGCTGTCGATTTGAATATGCGTGTCCTTATCGTCGATGATTACAAGACGATGCTGCGCATCATCCGCAACCTGCTTCGTCAGTTGGGCTTCACCAACATTGATGAAGCGACTGATGGCAGCGCCGCGCTTCAGCTGCTGCGCGCCAATGGCAACTATGGCCTGGTCATTTCCGACTGGAACATGGAGCCGATGACCGGCCTTCAGCTGCTGCGGGAAGTGCGCGCCGACGCCAAGCTGAAGATGCTGCCGTTCATCATGGTCACCGCCGAATCCAAGTCGGAAAACGTGATCGCGGCCAAGGAAGCCGGTGTGTCCAACTACATCGTCAAGCCGTTCAACGCGGAAACCCTGAAGAGCAAGCTGGTCAGCGTGCTCGGCGACTTCTAAGCCGCCGTTCGGTATCGGTCGGGGGGTCGGCATCGACCGGCGGGGGGAGGTCTTGCCATGGCTGCATCTGTTGTCGACGAGGCCCTGGAGGCCCGGCTGGAGGAGCTTCGGCGAACGCGGGGGGATAGCGTCGCGGTGAGTGATGTCGCCGGGGTGGTGGAGGCGTTGCTCGCCTCCATGACCGGCGATGTGACGGCGGAGGACGTGCAGCTCTACAAGGAGCTGGAGGGGCTCGCCCGTTACATCCACGCCGCCCGGTGCGAGATCGCCGCCATCAATCCTGGCGAGATCCAGTCGCAGTTCCTGCCGAGCGCCTCCGACGAACTGGATGCCATCGTCGAGGCGACGGAGAAGGCGACCAACCAGATCATGGATGCCGCCGAGGTGTTGGAAGCCTTGGAGGCGGACGTGGCACCTGACGCCGCCGAACGGCTGGCGCAGGCCACGACCCAGATCTATGAGGCCTGCACTTTCCAGGACATCACCGGTCAGCGCATCACCAAGGTGGTGCGCACGCTGAAGATCATCGAGGAGCGGGTAGACGGGCTGGTGCGCGCCTTCGATCCCGCTTTCGACAAGACCCGCGCCGCCGACCCGGCATCCGCCGGGCCCGCGGCGGCCGCCGAGGCGACCTCCGGCGCGGATGATACTGGCGCGGATGACACTGGCGCGGACCCGCGCAAACCCACCGATGAGGAGCTGCTGAACGGTCCGCAGATGGCGGAGAGCGCCATGCGGCAGGACGATATCGACGCCCTGCTCGCCAGCTTCGACTGACTGACGGAAGAACCCGTTCCGGATGGAACACATCGAGGAACTGGCACGGCAGAGCGGCAAGCGACACACGTCGCTGTCGCTGTTTCTCGCGCTGTACCTGATGCTGCTCGCGTTTTTCATCACGCTGCTGTCGCTGTCCACCTTCGAGGAGGACCGCCGGACGCGGGCGGTGGAGAGTGTCAATGCCGCCTTCAATCGGTTTGAAACCACCTCGCTCGGCCGGTTCACCGGCGATGCCGGCATCGCCGTCCAGGAGGCGCGGGCCCTCTACGATGATTTGCAAGGAGTGTTCGAGGCCGCCATCCCAGCGGTGAAGATATCCCACCGCTCGCAGGGACGGGTGATGGAGGTGGACTTGCCGGTGGAGGCGCTGTTCGTGCCGGGCGAGGGGCGCCTGCGCGAAAACCAGCTTCGTCTGCTGGACCGTATTGTTGCCGGCCTGTCCTCCGCCCCGCGCGGTTATCGCTACGTAATGGAATTCGTAACCGGTTCGGATTACCCTACGGGCGAATTGCTGCCGCTTGCGGAAACGCTGGCGATGGTTCGCGCTGGTGTGCTGGCCCGTACCCTGGTGGAGCGGGGGGCGCCGCCGGCCACGGTGGTCGTCGGTCTGTCTCCGCTGGAGGTGGGGCTGGCGCGCATGACGTTTACGGTGGTGGACGAGGGGGCCGACCTGCCCGACCTCAGCCGCCCCCTGGCCGAGCCGGTGCCCGAGGCGCCGGACGCCGATGCCGGCACGGCGGCCGATACGGACGCCGGACCGGCGCTGGAGTGACGGATGGTGATGGACGACGAGATCGACAGCGGCGACAGCGGCACGGCGGCCTGGATGGTCACCTTTGCCGACCTTGTCGTGCTCATGCTGACCTTCTTCGTCCTGCTGTTCTCCATGACCACCATGAAGACCGATACCTGGGACGCGGTGAGCCGCGCCTTCTCGCGCACCGAGCAGACCGACCCACGGGCGCCGGTCTCCGACCGCTCCATGGACTTCAACATCGCCGCCCGCGACGTGCAGACAGCGATGAACCTGGTCTATCTGGAAGCGGTGCTGCGCGAGACGCTGGAGGCCGACCCTCTGCTGGCTCGCGCCCGCCTCGCCGTCACCGGCGACCGTCTGGTTCTGGCCCTGCCGGCCGACGTGCTGTTTGGACCCGGCGCCGCCTTCAGTGAAGCCGGCGAAGGCTCGCTGGCGTCCCTTGCCGGCAAGCTCGCCAACCTGTCCAACGCCATTTCGGTCGCCGGTCATGCCGCCGCCGGCGAGGGCCGCGACGGGGCCGGCGGTTTCACCTCCGGGTGGGAACTCTCCATGGTCCGCGCCGCCGCTGTCGCCAATGCGCTTACCCAGGCCGGCTATCGCGCCGCCATTCCCGTTTTCGGCCACGGCGACAGCCGGGCGGCCGAGCTTCCCGCCAGCCTGTCGCCGGCCGAGCGCGCCCAGCTTGCGCGCCGTGTCGACGTGGTGATCCATGAGGGGGCCCGCAGCCGATGACCGGTCTGCCCGCCAACACCGCCGTTCCGCCGACCCGCCGCCGCGTGCCCTTGCGCCGGCTGCTGGCCGCCGCCATGGTGGCGCTGCCGCTGCTGGCCATGGCTCTCGCCCCGGTGCCGGCCGACGCCGCCACCGGTGTCCGGGCGGCCACTCATGATGGATACGGGCGGATCGTGTTCGATTGGGACAGCCCCGTCCGTTACGACGTCGAGACCGCCGCCGGGCAGATCATCATCCGCTTCGATCAGCCGGTGGGGCCGGGCGCCGACCGCATTCCATCGACCCTGCGCGACTATGTCGGGGCCGCCCGCGTGTCACCCGACGGCCGCACCGTCACCCTGCCGCTGAAGGGTGGGTTCGAGCCGCGCACCTTCACCATCGGCACCTCGGTGGTGCTCGATCTGATGGGGCGCGGCGTCCAGGCTCCCGCTGCTCAACCGAGCCCGCCGCCGCAGGCCCAGGCCGCGGCGCCGGCACCGCGCCCGGCGACCGCACCGGCCGCCAGCGGCAACCGCCTGCCGGTGCGTACCGGCGAGCATCCCGGCTTCTTCCGCGTGGTGTTCGACTGGAACCGCCCGGTCGGCTACCGCGTGCTGAGCAACGGCGGCAAGGCGGTGGTTGAGTTCGATCGGGCCGCCACCATCGACCTGCCGGCTTTCCGCGCCGCCATGCCGGAGGCGCTGCGCGACGTCGGCACCGAGGCGCGTCAGACCGGCATGGCCGTCGCCGTGCCGGTGCCGCCGGGCGGTCGCGTGCGTCATTTCACCAGTGGCTCCAAGGTGGTCATCGACCTGCTTCCGGCCGCCGGTCAGCAGCCGCCGGCCCGCACGCCGGAGGAACAGCAGCAGGCTCCCGCCGACGCGGTGGCCGCCGCCCCGGTGCCGGCCCCGCCGCCGACGGCCACTCCCGACCCGGCGGCGCCACAGGTGACGCTGCCCGGCTCGGCCACGTCGCCTGGAACCTCGCTGGCGCAGGCGTTGCAGCAGGCGCAGGGCAGCGCCGACCAGAAGGCGGCGGAGGCGGCCGACCTCGCCCGTGCCGCCGCCGAGTTGCAGGATCCCGCCGACGGCGATGCCGTGGAGCCTTTGCCGCCGGGCCAGAAGGCGCGCGTCGCCAGCCTCAGCTTCTCGTGGAACGAGCCGACGGCGGCGGCGGTGTTCCGTCGTGGCGGCTACATGTGGGTGGTGTTCGACCGTCATCAGCAGGTGGACGTCAATCTGCTCCGCCGCCTCGGCGCCGGCATCGTCAGCCACATCGACCAACTGCCCAGCCGCGCCTCGACCATCGTCCGCATGGTGGTGGAGCCGGGCTATAACCCGAGCGTCCGCCGCGAGGGCTTGCTGTGGATCGTCGACCTGATGCGCCAGCCGCTCAAGCCGGCTACCGCCATCGAGGTCCAGCCGCAGTTGCAGAGCCCGGTCGGTCCGCGCCTCTACCTGCCGGTGACGGAAGGCGGCCGCAGCATCACCGTGCTCGACCCGGAAATCGGCGATCAGTTCTTCGTGGTGCCGGTGATTCCGCTCGGCCACGGCGTGTTCCCGTCGCGCAGCTATCCCGACGTCGAGATGCCAGCCACCGCCCAGGGCGTCGTCGCCATTCCGAAAACCGAGAAGGTTTCCGCCACCTCTACCCGCAACGGTGTGGATATCGTGGCGCTGGGCGGCGGCCTGCGGTTGTCGGGCGATACCGCCCGGCTGGAGGCGATGAACCGGGTCGGCGACGAATCCGTGCTCAGCCAAGTCTACGACATCCGCGGCTGGATGCGCGGCCCGCCTGAGGATTACATCAAGAACCGCCAGGATCTTCAGTTGGCGGTCGCCGATTCCACCGGCGAGCGCCAGCAGCGCGCCCGTTTGGAACTGGCCCGCTTCTACTTCGCCCATGGGTTCGCGGCCGAGGCCATCGGCGTGCTGCGCACGCTGGAGGACGAGGCGCCGGAGATGGTCAACACCGCCCCCTTCCGCGCCCTGCGCGGCGGCGCCAACTATCTCATGGGCCGCTATGGCGAGGCGGTGGAAGATCTCAGTCACCCCAGCCTGGCTGGCGTCGACGAGGCCGATTTCTGGCGGGCCGCCTCGCAGGCGGCGCTGGGTGACCCGGCGCTCCAGTCGAGCACCCTGCGTCAGACCGGCCGGGTCATCGGCAGCTATCCCGACCGGGTGAAGATCCCGTTGGCCCTCCAGGCGGCGGAAGCGGCGGTGGACGCCGCCGCCGATCTGGCCGCCCACAACTTCCTGGAAGCGGCCCGCAGCGATTTCAACACGCCCGGCGAACAGGCCGCCATCCGCTATCTGGAAGGCCGCCTGGACGAAGCCACCGGCGCCTATGAATCCGCCATCGAGAAGTGGGAGGAGGTGGAGGCCGGTCAGAGCCGCCTCTACCGAGCCAAGGCGGCCCGCGACCGCCTGGAACTGCTGGCGAAGATGGAGCGGCTGGACCGGCCGGAACTCATCAAGGGCCTGGAGGACCTGCGCTTCGCCTGGCGCGGTGGTCCGTTCGAGTTCACCCTGCTGATGCGCCTTGGCGGTCTTTACGTCGAGGAGCAGAAGTGGCCGGAGGCGCTGCGCACCTACAAGATCGCCGCCAGCTATTTCCCGCAGCTGCCGACATCCGACCGGGCGGCGGAATCCATGCGGCAGATCTTCGATCGCCTCTATCTGGAGGGGGCGGCCGATTCCATGTCGCCGATCACCGCCATCGCCCTGTTCGACGACTTCCGCGAACTGACGCCCACCGGCGCCAAGGGCGACGAAATGATCCGCCGCCTCGCCGACCGCCTGGTGAGCATGGACCTGCTCGATCAGGCCGCCCTGTTGCTCGACCGGCAGGTGAAGTTCCGCGTGCAGGGGGTGGAGCGGGCCCGCATCGGCGGCCGTCTCGGGCTGGTTCATCTGCTGAACCATGACCCGGAATCGGCGCTCAAGGCCCTGCTCATGACCCGGGCGCCGGACATGCCGCAAGCTCTCGACCGTCAGCGCAACCAACTGATGTCCCGCGCCCTGGCCGAATTGGATCGCACCGACGAAGCCATCGAACTGCTGTCGGGCGACGAAAGCGAAAACGCCAAGCTGCTGCGGGCGGAGATTTATTGGCGCAAGCAGGATTGGAAGCAGGCCGCCAAGGCGCTGTCGGAACTGGTGCCGGAGCCGGCCCGCAACGCCAGCCTGGACACCACCCAGGCCCGCCGCGTGCTCGACTGGGCGACGGCGCTGACGCTGGCCGCCGACGATGCGGCGGTGGCCACCCTGCGGTCGCGGTATCTCGGCGCCATGCAGAACACCACTTACCGCGATGCCTTCGACCTCATCACCGCCTCGCCGGCGGAAGGGGTGATCGACTACCGCACCGTGTCGGACCGCATCCGGCAGGCGGAGAACTTCCAGAGCTTCCTGTCCGACTATCGTGATCGTTTGCGCCAGGGTGGCGCCCTGTCGGCAATCAACTAAGGATGGCCGAAAACCGTCCGGAGACAGGCAAAAATCCAGGCGGTCGCGGGCGGTGTCGGCTATGATCGGGGGCAGGTGCGGACGCACCGGAATCGCCATCACCGCCGCAGAGCCATGACCGCTTCATCCTTCCTTCGCCTCCTCGTCCTCGACGTGGACGGCACCCTCGTCGACAGCATCCACAACATCGTCGCCGCCATGGAGCGGGCCGCCGCTGCCCACGGCCTCGACTGTCCGCCTCCGGCCCGCTGCCGCCGGGTGGTGGGGCTGGAACTGGTGGAAGCGGTGGCGACGCTGTTCCCTGATCACGAGCCCGTCCTCCATCGCGCCGTCGCGGAGAGCTACAAGCAGGCCTTCCACATGCTGCGGGCGGCGCCCGACCATGTGGAAGCCCTCTATCCCGGCGCCCTGGAAGCATTGCGGGCCTTCGACGAGGCCGGCGTGCTCCTCGGCATCGCCACCGGCAAGAGCCGCCGGGGCGTCGCCACCATGTTGGCCCACCATGGCCTGGAGGGGCGCTTCCTCACGATCCAGACCGCCGATGGCAATCCCGGCAAGCCGCACCCCGGCATGCTGCGGCGGGCCATGGCGGAAACGGGAGTGAGGCCCGCGCAAACCGTCATGGTCGGCGATACCAGCTATGACATGGCCATGGCCCGCGCCGCCGGTTGCCACGCGGTGGGCGTGAGCTGGGGCTATCATCCGGTGGCGGAATTGCACGACGCCGGTGCTCACGCGGTCATCGACGACTATGCATCGCTGTTCCAGACGGCCCTGCGTCTGTGGACGGGAGCGGAGGAGGACAGCCCATGCGCCTAAGCACCCTCGTGAAGATCACTGGCGTCGGCGTGGTGGCGCTGGGCGTCGCCGGCGTTGCCATGCTGATGACCGTGGATGTCAACCAGTACCGCGGGATCATCGAGCAGCAGGTGGAAACCGCCACCGGGCGGGCGCTGACCATCGCCGGCCCCATGGACCTGTCGATTTCACTGACCCCGGCCGTGGTCATCGAGGACGTTGCCGTCGCCAACGCCCCCTGGGGCTCCCGCGCCGACATGCTGACGGCCCGCCGCCTGGAGGCGCAGGTCGAGCTGCTGCCACTCCTGCGCGGCGAGATCAAGATTGATCGCGTCGTTCTGGTGGGTGCCGACCTGCTGTTGGAGGTCAAGGAGGACGGCACCGCCAACTGGGTGCTCGATACCCCCGCCAGCACCGGCGGCGACACCGCCTCCCAGGGGCGGACGGCACTGCCAGACCTGCGGCTGGTGCGGATCGAGGATGCCGTCGTCACGCTCTCCGACCGTACCGCCGGCTCCACCCGCCGCCTCGATCTGGCCGCCTTCGAGGCCGCCGCCGAGGGGTGGTCGGCGCCGCTGGTGCTGTCCGGTTCGGGCAAGCTGGATGCCGCCGCCTTCATGCTGGAAGGTCGCCTTGGCCCGCTGGCGGCGTTGATGACGGAGGGCGGCGCACCGTATCCGGTGGCGCTGAAGGTGGGCATCGCCGGGGCTACGGTGTCGGCGGATGGTACGCTGGCGAAGCCGCTGGCGGGAACCGGCGCCGACCTCAAGGTGAGCATTGATGCGCCCGAGCCCGAGACGCTGGCGGCGGTGGCCGGCGTCTCCCTGGCCGACGACGTGCCGCCGCTGCGCTTCGATGGCCGCATCGCCGATACGGCGGGCGGCTGGACGGTGGACAATCTGGCGGCCTCTCTGGGCGATACCAGCATCGCCGGTCGGTTGGCGGTGGGGCTGAAGGACGGGCGGCCCCAGGTCGCCGGCAACCTGTCGTCGCCGCGCCTTGATCTGGCGAAGATCGTCGGGCCGTCCACTGGTGGGGACGCGCCTGCGCCGGCGGCGCGTCTGTTCCCCAACGATCCCCTGCCGCTCGATCTTCTCGGGCTGGCCGATGTCGATTTGGAACTGGCGGTGCAGACCCTGGTGCTGCCCGACGGGATGGAGCTTTCGCCGCTGTCGGGCAGTGTCTCCCTGGCCAACCGGCGCCTGGATCTGAAACCCCTGACCGCCGGCGTCGGCGGCGGCACGGTGCGCGTGGTGGGGGCCCTGGATGCCTCGCGCGGACCAGGAGCGGTGCTGTCCCTCGACCTTTCCACCCGCGAGGTGGTGCTGGGCCGTCTGCTGGAGCAGGTGGGGCAGGGCGGGGCCATCAAGGACGGGCCGGTGGAGGCGGCGGTGACGGTGTCGGGGCGCGGGACCAGCATTCACGGCATCATGGATACCCTCGACGGCGCCCTGACGGTGACCATTGGCGCCGGCACCATCGACAACGCGGCCATCCAGTCATGGACCCAGGATGTCGCCCTGCGGTTGATCGACAGTCTCAATCCCTTCGCCGCCAAGGACCGCTACACGGTCATGCAGTGCGGGGTGGTCAAGCTGTCGCTGAAGGACGGCATCGCCACCTCGGATCGGGGCATCGCGGTGGAGACACCCAAGTTCTCCCTCGCCGGGTCGGGCACCATCGATCTGGGGGCCGAGACCCTGGACCTGGCCGTGAAGACGGCGGTGCGCGAGGGAACCGGCATCGCTACCGCCAACCTTGCCAATCTGGTGCGCATTCAGGGGCCGATCCTGAAGCCCGGCGTCGGCATCGATCCGCTGGGGGCGGCGCGAACCGCCGTCTCGATCGGGGGTGCCATCGCCTCGGGCGGCCTGTCGCTGCTGGCGGAGACGCTGATCGACCGCACCACCGGCGACTCCAATGCTTGCGAGGTGGCGCTGGGAACGGCGTCGGCCGCGCCGGCCGCCACTCCGGAGGCTGCCCGGACCGAGCCGGCACCGGGGGGCGCCCCTCCCGCCCAGGCAGCGCCGGCCGATCCGGTGGAGGGTATCGGCAATGCGTTGAAGGGCCTGTTCGGCCAGTGATCGTATCAAGGACAGAAGACCGATGAGTTCGCTTGAAACCCGCCCCATGAAGCGTTTCTACAAAACCGCGGCCGTGGTGCCCGCTGGCAGCGGCCAGGGTCATGCCGTGCTGCTTGACGGCCGGCCGGTACGCACGCCCTCCAAGGCCCAACTGGCGGTGCCCACCAAGGCCCTGGCCGCCGCCATCGCCGAGGAGTGGAACAGCCAGGGCGACACCCTGCGGCTGGCCGACATGTCGCTCACCCAGCTCGCCAATACCGCCATCGACCGGGTGGGCGCCATGCGTTCGCAGATGATCGACGAGTTGCTGCGGTTCGCCGAAACCGAACTGCTGTGCTACCGCGCCAGCGACGATCAGCCGGTGCTGCGGGACCGGCAACGGCAGGTCTGGCAGCCGGTGCTCGATTGGCTCCGCAGCCGCTATGACGCCGACCTTTGCGTCACCGCCGGTCTGATGCCGGTGGCGCAGTCGGAGCCAGCGCTGAAGGCCCTGCGGCTGGCGGTGGAGCCGCTGGACGACTGGCGGCTGACGGCCTTGCAGGCGGCGGCGGCGGCTCTTGGTTCGCTGGCCTTGGCGTTGGCGCTGCTGGAGGGGCGGCTGGATGCCGAGGCGGCTTTCGCCGCCGCCTACCTCGACGAGGCGTTCCAGGTCGAGCAGTGGGGCGAGGATGCCCAGGCAACAGCCCGTCTGGAAGGTCTGCGAAAGGATGTTGCCGATGCGGCGCTGTTTCTGTCTCTGCTCGGTTCGTAAGTCCGACAAACGAGCAAACATCTTGCGAAAATCGTAGGTAAACTGCGGCTTTCAGGCGCCTTTTCTATGGCGCCGACCGCATGAAGGTGCTATCCCGTTTTCCCGCCAAATCGGGTGGGACCTCCGCCAAGTTGAGGGAGCCAATGCAAGAGATCATTCGTCTGCTCGAGGAAAAACGCGCGCAGGCCCGCCTGGGAGGCGGCCAGAAGCGCATCGACGCCCAGCACGGGAAGGGCAAGCTGACCGCGCGCGAACGTCTCGAACTGCTGCTCGACGAGGGGTCCTTTGAAGAGTGGGACATGTTCGTCGAACACCGTTGCGCCGACTTCGGCATGCAGGACAACAAGACCCCGGGTGACGGCGTGGTGACCGGCTACGGCACCATCAACGGCCGGCTGGTGTTCGTGTTCAGCCAGGACTTCACGGTGTTCGGCGGCTCGCTGTCGGAAGCCCACGCCGAGAAGATCTGCAAGATCATGGACCAGGCCATGAAGGTCGGGGCGCCGGTGATCGGGCTGAACGATTCGGGCGGTGCCCGCATCCAGGAAGGCGTCGCCTCCCTCGGCGGCTATGCCGAGGTGTTCCAGCGCAACGTCATGGCCTCGGGCGTGGTGCCGCAGATCTCCATGATCATGGGCCCTTGCGCCGGCGGCGCGGTGTACTCGCCGGCGATGACGGACTTCATCTTCATGGTGAAGGACAGCTCCTACATGTTCGTCACCGGCCCCGACGTGGTGAAGACGGTGACCCACGAGGTGGTGACCGCCGAGGAACTGGGCGGCGCCGTCACCCATACCGCCAAGTCCGGCGTCGCCGACCTGGCGTTCGAGGATGATGTGCAGGCGCTGCTGCAACTGCGCCGCTTCATGGATTTCGTGCCGTCGTCCAACCGCGAGGAGCCGCCGGTCCGCCCGACCAGCGATCCCTCCGACCGGCCGGACATGTCGCTCGACACGCTGATCCCGGACAATCCCAACAAGCCCTACGACATGAAGGAGCTGATCACGAAGGTCGTCGACGAAGGCGACTTCTTCGAGGTTCAGCCCGAGTTCGCCAAGAACATCCTCACCGGCTTCGGCCGCTTCGAGGGCCGCACCGTCGGCATCGTGGCGAACCAGCCGATGGTGCTGGCCGGCTGCCTGGACATCGACAGCTCGCGCAAGGCGGCCCGCTTCGTGCGCTTCTGCGATGCCTTCAACATTCCGCTGGTGACTTTCGTCGACGTGCCGGGCTTCATGCCGGGCACCACCCAGGAATACGGCGGCATCATCAAGCACGGCGCCAAGCTGCTCTACGCCTATGCCGAGGCGACCGTGCCGAAGGTGACCGTCATCACCCGCAAGGCTTATGGCGGCGCTTATGACGTCATGAGTTCCAAGCATCTGCGCGGCGACGTGAACTATGCCTGGCCGACGGCGGAAATCGCCGTCATGGGTCCGAAGGGCGCGGTGGAGATCATCTTCCGCGGCGACATCGGCGACGAGAAGAAGATCGCCGAGCGGACCGAGGAATACCGCCAGAAGTTCGCCAACCCGTTCGTCGCGGGCTCGCGCGGCTACATCGACGACGTCATCATGCCGCACAACACCCGCAAGCGCATCTGCCGCTCGCTCGCCATGCTGCGCGACAAGCAGCTGGAAAACCCGTGGCGCAAGCACGGCAACATTCCGCTGTAATCGCG
>JAEWWF010000232.1 GCA_023396465.1 Pseudomonadota bacterium | reverse complement strand
CGGCTGCGGGCCGGCAGGTGAATGGGGGTTTCCGTCACCTCCATCAGGCGGCGGTTGCCGCGCACCACGATGGGCACCGCGTCCTGCCGCATGGCGCCGGCGGCGCGGGCGGCGGCGGCCAGGGCCCGCAGGCGGCGGGCGGTGGTGGTGGAGGCCAGTTCGCGCCCCTCGGCCACCGCCTGGGCCGGATCGTCGGCATCCACCGCCAGTTGATAGGCGCGGTTGGCATAGGTCAGTGACAGGTTCTCGTCGCGCAGCCACACCGGGCAGTCGAGCCCGTCGAGGGCGGCGCGCAGCAGATCGCGCTCGGCCCCCAGGTGGGTGGTCTCGCGGGTCAGTCCCTCGACGGCATTGGTGCCTTCGGTGACGTCGCGCATCCACACCACGTCGGCCAGCGGCGTGCCGTCGTCGCGCACCGCCCGCACTCCCTGCGCCAGAATGCGGCGGCCGGTGACGGAGTGTTCGAGTTCCAGTTCGAACCCCTCGCCCTCCGCCCGCAACGCCGCCACCGCACCGCCCAGAACCGGGCCGGCATGATCGCCGAAGCCTTCAAGGACGTCATCCCAGCCGGACCCGGTGCCGTTGAACAGGCCGAGCAGCACGGCAAGGCGGCGCGAACACTGACCAAGACCGCCGTCGTCAACCCCGTGAAACCACAGGTAATAGCCATCGGGAGCGGCCGCCAGCGCCTCGGTGACGGCGTCGGTGCGGGTGCGCCACTGCCGCGCCTCGGCCTCCGCCAGCCGGCGGGCGCGCATCTGCATCAGCAGCAGCGCCAGCAGCAACACCGCGGCGGCGATGGCCGCCAGCGCCGCCGTCGCCTGTCCCGGCAGCAGATCGACGCTCACGCCGCCACGCTTTCCGTGCCGACGACCAGAGAGAGAGCGGCCGGCGCGGATGAAGGGGAAGGTCGGCGGGCGATCACGGCAGTCATGGCGGGCTCCGGGATGGCGGCGGTCGACGGCGCCGGACGGGCGGACGACCGGGCCGCCGTGCCAGTGTGCATGGCGGGCGCCGGCCCGGCAAGCCGGGTCAGTCGATGAACTCGGTGCGATAGACGCCCCAGATCTCGTCCCGCTTCAACCAGCCCTGACGCCCCTTCACCTCGACTCGGCAATAGTCGGTGGTGCGCGGGCACTGGATCAGGTTGGCCTGGACGCCCGCCTCCAGCACCGCCAGGGTGGCGCCGGCCTCGGCGGCGTTCTGGCGCAACGACACCGGCCCGGCGCGGGTGACGACGGTGCGACGGCCCGACAGCATGCTCTGGTGGACCCAGCCCTCCGCCCCCTCGGGATCGCGGATCTTGCGCCAGGTCTCGAATTCCTGCACCACCTCCACCGGCAGGTCGCGGCGCATGTACACCCAGTCTATGGGGTAGCGGACGCCAGGGCCGGTGCGCATGTTCACCTGCTCCGACCGCAGCGAGACAAAGCGCGGTAAAGGCAGGCCGGTGCTCTCGGCCCCCTGGGCGTGGGCCGTGGCGACGGGCAGCGCGACGGTGATCGCGGCGACGGCGGCCATCAGAAGGCCGCGGACGGATGTGGTCATGGTGTGCTGCTCGGCTTCCCCATGTGGCGGCGCATTATACGGACCGCCCCGCCCCACGGGTCAAGCATCGCGGCACCTCACGAAACGTTGTGTCGAAATTACGTGCTGCAACGCAATGTCTGGACAACCGTTCCCGCTCTTGCTAAGCCAAACCCATACCGAGCCGACTTGGCTTTTGGGAGGGAAATCATGGTCGCCAAGAAGCCCCTGGTCATCGTCACGCGCAAGCTGCCCGACGTGATCGAGACCAGGATGATGGAGCTGTTTGACTGCCGACTCAACCACGACGATCACCCCTTCACGCGCGAGGAGCTGATCGCTGCGGTGCGGGAGGCCGACGTTCTGGTCCCCACCATCACCGACCGGCTGGACAGCGGCGTGCTCAGCCAGGCCGGCGACCAGCTGCGGCTGATCGCCAACTTCGGCACCGGCGTCGATCATATCGACCTGAACACCGCCCACAGCCGGGGCATCACCGTCACCAACACCCCGGATGTGCTGACGGAAGACACCGCCGACATGACCATGGCGCTGATCCTGGCGGTGCCGCGCCGGCTGGCGGAAGGCGAGCGGCTGATCCGGTCCGGCAAGTGGAGCGGCTGGAGCCCGACCCACATGCTCGGCCACCGCATCCACGGCAAGCGCCTCGGCATCATCGGCATGGGGCGCATCGGCCAGGCGGTGGCGCGCCGCGCCCGTGGCTTCGGCATGACCATCCACTACCACAACCGCCGCCGCGTCCACCCGGAGATCGAGCAGGAACTGGAGGCGACCTTCTGGGAAAGCCTGGACCAGATGCTCGCCCGCATGGACGTCATCTCCATCCACTGCCCGCACACGCCCGGCACCTATCACCTGCTGTCGGCGCGCCGGCTGAAGCTGCTGCGCGAGACGGCCTATCTGGTCAACACCGCCCGCGGCGAGGTGGTGGACGAGAACGCCCTCCTGCGCATGCTCCAGCGCGGCGAACTGGCCGGCGCCGGCCTCGACGTGTTCGAGCAGGAGCCGAGCATCAACCCCAAGTTCCTGACGCTCGACAACTGCGTGCTGCTGCCGCACATGGGCTCGGCCACCATCGAGGGCCGCGTCGACATGGGCGAGAAGGTGCTCATCAACATCAAGACCTTCTCCGACGGCCACAAGCCGCCCGACCGGGTGCTGCCGAATTTGGTGTGAGATCGCCGGGGGCGGGCCGCAGGGTCCGCCCCCGCTGCTTTGGGTCGGGCGCGGCGGCTGGCGGCGGCGGCGGCTTTGCGGCAGACTGCGCCGCACCCCGAGCCAGCCTGGAGACCCCACCGTGACCGCCGCCGTCCAGCCGCCTGCCGCCACCGATGCCGTCATCGGCCTGACCGCCGTCATCGCCGCAGTCACCGACGAGACGCCGCGCGTGCTGGTGGCCCGGCGCATGGCCCATGGTCTGGCGACTGAGGCCCAACGCGGCGGCGCGGCCATCCCTCACGACAGCCCCGAAACCCTGCCCTACGGTCCCTTCGAGCCGGAGCGGCACCGTACTTTGGAACTGGGCCTGCGGCAGTGGGTGGAGGAGCAGACCGGCCTGTCGCTGCGCTATGTCGAGCAGCTTTATACCTTCGGCAATCAGTACCGCGACCCGCGTGAACTGTATGGCGGGCCGCGCCTTGTCTCGGTGGCCTATCTGGCACTGACCCACGAGGCGGCGGTGGCCGGCAGCGGCGAGGCGGAGTGGCGCGACTGGTATTCCTTCCTGCCGTGGGAGGACTGGCGCGAGGGGCGGCCGGCGGTGATCGATCACGTCATCGTGCCGCACCTGCGCGCCTGGGCCGATGCCGCCCCCGACGCCGCCAGCCGGCGGGCGCGAGCGGAGCGGCTGGACATCTGCTACGGCCTGCACACCACCGCCGGCCAGGACCGCAGCCGCACCCTCGACCGCTATGAACTGCTGTATGAGGCGGGACTGGTGCCGGAAGCCATCCGCGACCGCGCCGCCTCTGCCCGCGCCGCCGGAGAGGAACCGCCGCCGGTCGATCCGGTGCGGCTGGTGGTGGCGGCACAGCTGGGCACCCCGCTGTCGGTGGACAACCGCCGCATTCTCGCCTCCGCCCTCGGCCGCCTGCGCGGCAAGCTGGCGTGGCGGCCGGTGGTGTTCGATCTGGTGCCGGAGGAATTCACCCTGCTCCAGCTGCAACGGGTGGTGGAGGCGCTGACCGGCGCCCGGCTGCACAAGCAGAACTTCCGCCGCACGCTTTTGCAGGGCGAGATGGTGGAGGCCACCGGACGCACCGACGACTCGGGGCGCGGCCGTCCGGCGGAACTGTACCGCTTCCGGCGCGAGGTTCTGCGCGAGCGCCACGCCGTTGGTATCGGAATGCCGCTCGTGCGGGGCGGGGACTGAGCTTCCGCAACCCTGCCCTGCCAAAACAACATTTCTCGCATGGTTATTAAGAATCGATCTCATATACATTAGAAAAATTCTTGTCTTGCTGGACAGCCGCATAAGAATTGTGGTCATATTCCCTCGCGGAGTTGAGGCTATTGCGGCTTAGGTGCCAGAACCGCCCCACCTCCGATGACCGCAAACAGGACCTAAGGAGGGGACACCATGGCTCGCAAGATGCGTCTGGCGATGGTGATGGCGGCTCTGCCGCTGGTGCTCGGCACCACGACCGCAATGGCCGCCCAGATTGATGACAAGGCTCTGATGGCGACCGCCAACGAGCTGTTCGAGCCGATCCCGCAGGTGGTGCCGAAGGTGGCCGGCAACGCCGTGACCGGCGAGAAGGTCGAACTCGGCAAGATGCTGTTCTTCGATCCGCGCCTGTCGGCGAGCCAGCTGCTGTCGTGCAACACCTGCCACAACCTGGGCATGGGCGGCGACGACAACCTGGAAACCTCCATCGGCCACGGCTGGCAGAAGGGTCCGCGCAACTCGCCCACCGTCTTCAACGCCGTGCTCAACGCCGCCCAGTTCTGGGATGGCCGCGCCGACGACCTGCGCTCGCAGGCCAAGGGCCCGATCCAGGCCGGCGTCGAGATGAACAACCAGCCGGATGTGGTTGTTCAGACCCTGAAGTCGATCCCCGAATACGTCGCCCACTTCGAGCGCGCCTTCCCCGGCGAGAAGGATCCGGTGACCTTCGACAACGTCGCCATGGCGATCGAAGCCTTCGAGGCCACCCTGATCACCCCGGCGTCGCCCTTCGACCAGTACCTCGAAGGCAACCCCAACGCCATGACCGAGCAGCAGAAGCGCGGTCTGAAGACCTTCGTCGATGCCGGCTGCGCCGCCTGTCATAACGGTGTCAACCTGGGCGGCCAGGAATACTATCCGTTCGGCGTCGTCGAACGTCCGGGTGCCGACATCCTGCCGCCGGGCGACAAGGGTCGCTTCTCGGTCACCGCAACCGCCGATGACGAATACGTCTTCCGCGCCGTGCCGCTGCGCAACGTCGCCCTCACCGCCCCCTACTTCCATTCGGGCACGGTGTGGGATCTGAAGCAGGCCGTGGCCGTCATGGGCACCGCGCAGCTGGGCCAGGATCTGTCGGCCGCCGAGGTGGACGACATCACCGCCTTCCTGGATGCGCTGACCGGCCAGCAGCCGACGGTGGAATACCCGATCCTGCCGACCAGCACCGAAACCACTCCGCGCCCGGTGCTGATGACCGTCAACTGAGGCACCTTCCCCCGCCGCAGTGCGCGATGCCCGGCCCCATGGCCGGGCATCGTTGCGTCTGGGGAGTGCGCCAGAAGGAGTGTCGCCTTCCTGCAACACCCGCGGCGGAATGGTATCGGACCGTGCTGCGGCGCGGCAACTGTCGACAGTCGGCAATCGTCCTGGGGACGTAGCGTCACTCAGGAGAACACCGATGAGAAAACTGCTTCTGCTGTCCGCCCTGCTCGCCATTCCCGCCACCGCACAGGCGCAGGACATCCCCTTCACCGGCCCGCAGCCCGGGAGTTGGGAAGCCACCATCTCCGGCAGCGGCAGCAGCGACAACGACTTCGACTCCAACACCCTCGGCGTCACCGGCAGTGTCGGCAAGTACATGACCGAGAACATCCTGCTCGGCGTGCGTCAGACACTGAACTTCGCCGACAACGGCGACGACAATACGCTCACGGGCGCCACTCGGCTGTTCGCCGACTATGTGTTCGACCTCGGCCGCTGGCGGCCTTATCTCGGCGCCAGCATCGGCGGCATTTACGGGGAAGGCGTCAACAACACCTTCTCGGCCGGGCCGGAGTTGGGCCTGAAATACTATGCCGACAACAACACCTTCATCTACGCCCAGACCGAGTATCAGTTCACCTTCCGCGATGCCGGCGACGTGGATGATGCTTACGACGACGGGGCTTTCTTCCACGCCATCGGCGTCGGCTTCAACTTCTGACCCTCCGTTTTCCAAGACCCCGATCCACCGAAGCGCCGGAGCGGCATCGCCTGCTCCGGCGCTTCGCCGTTCTGGCCCGGCGATCGGCCGTCATCATCCTGCAAAATTTCCCTTGACTAAATTATGCTCCATACGAGCATTATATTTATGCTCATACGAAGCACATTGGTCGTGCTCAAGCGGAATATAAGGAGGCTGCCGGCCATGAACGCCATCACCCCTCGCGATGCGGTTTACGACAAGGTGCGGCACGTCATCTCCGCCCCCGAATGGGCGCTGATGCAGCCGACCATCGACGCCATCCTGCGCCTGAAGCGGCAGCGCAACGCCGTCATCCTGGCCCACAACTACATGAGCCCGGCGATCTATCACGCCGTGGCCGACATCGTCGGCGACAGCCTCGCCCTGGCGGCGCAGGCGGTGGAGGCGGAGGGCGAGGTCATCGTCATGGCCGGCGTCCACTTCATGGCCGAGACGGCGAAGCTGCTGAATCCGGCCAAGACGGTGTTGATGCCCGACTTGGCGGCCGGCTGCTCGCTCGCCGAGTCGATCACCGGCGCCGACGTGCGGGCGCTGCGGGCCAAGCATCCCGGCGTGCCGGCGGTGGCCTACGTCAACACCTCCGCCGAGGTGAAGGCGGAAGTGGACATCTGCTGCACCTCGGGCAACGCCGTGAAGGTGGTGGAAAGCCTGGGCGTGCCGGAGGTGATCTTCCTGCCCGACGAATACCTGGCCGACTACGTGGCGCGGCAAACCTCGGTGCGCATCATCCCGTGGCGCGGCCACTGCGAGGTCCACGAGCAGTTCACCGCCGCCGACATCGCCGAATACCGCGCCGCCTATGACGACCTGACAGTCATTGCGCACCCGGAATGCCCGCCGGAGGTGCTGGCCGCCGCCGATTTCGCCGGCTCCACGGCGCAGATGCAGGACTTCGTGCGGCGGCAGACGCCCAAGCGGGTGTTCATGGTCACCGAATGCAGCATGTCGGACAACATCGCCGCCGAGTCGCCGCAGACCGAGTTCGTCCGCCCCTGCTCCCTATGTCCGCACATGCAGCGCATCACTCTGGAGAACATCCGCGCCGCCCTGGAAACCATGGGCCCGCAGGTGGAGATCACGCCCGACGTCGCCGCCCGCGCCCGCGCCTCGGTGGAGCGCATGCTGGCGGTGGGGAGGTAGGGCCATGAGCGCCGCCGCCGCCGCGCCCGCCGCCACCTTCACCGCCCCGGCGGTCATCGTCGTCGGCTCCGGCGCCGCCGGCATGGCCTGCGCCCTGGCCCTGGCACCGCGCCCGGT
>JAEWWF010000157.1 GCA_023396465.1 Pseudomonadota bacterium | reverse complement strand
CCCCCGCCTTGAGTTCCGATTGCCCAGCGTCATCGCCCTCAAGGAATATGCCCCCACCCACCGAAGGCCGGCCTTCACCCGTTTCAACGTCTTCCTGCGCGACCGCTTCACCTGCCAGTACTGCGGTTGCCGTTTCCCCACCCACGACCTGACCTTCGACCACGTCATTCCCCGCTGCAAGGGCGGGCGCACCAGCTGGCTCAACGTGGTCACCGCCTGCGGCAGCTGCAACCTGCGCAAGGGCAGCAAGCTTCCCAACGAAGCCGGCATGCCGCTGATCCGCCGCCCCTACCAGCCCAACACCTTCCAGCTACAAGACATCGGCCGCCGCTTCCCGCCGAACTACCTGCACGAAAGCTGGCGCGACTTCCTGTACTGGGACACCGAGCTGGAAGACTGAGTCGCCATTGGGGACGCGGTGGGGCGGTGGATTAGCCACCAAGACACCAAGTACACCAAGAGGGCAGCGCAGGCTGGACCTTGCTGCGCCTCATCCCGCCCGTGCGGATGCCCTGCGGCCTGCGGCCACGATTACCACGCTGCACCAGCCAGAACCCCGGCCGCATCCGCTGACCATCATCGGTGCAGTGGGCACGGCCTCTTGGTGTTCTTGGTGTCTTGGTGGTTCCCCTTCCACCTCCCCCCGAACGCCGCGCCGCCCCCACGGAACCACACTAGAAATCCGCTAAATAAAACAATTTGACATCATCCCGCCGCATATCTAGGCTCTCCCCATCGCGCCGATTTGAGCACAGCTTGCGGGCGCGTTACAAATGCAGCTAAAGCGTGGGCACCATCCCGCCCAGCGCCCCAGGCTGCGGCGGGTTTTTTCGTGCTCCGCCGCGCGAGAACACTCCGCCTCCACCGTCGATGCCACCACAACGGCTGCGCGCAAAGTCATCGCCCGCCGCAACGGAAGAGGTTTGTCCATGCTCCGCCGCTCGTTCCTGAAGACCGTCACCGCCGCCGCCCTGGCCCTTGCCGTGGCGCCCTTCGCCGTTCCCTCCGCCGCTACCGCCGCCGAGGCGTTGAAGGAACTGCGGCTCGATTACGCCTACTACAACCCGGTGTCGCTGGTGCTGAAGGAAAAGGGCTGGCTGGACGAGGAATTCGCCAAGGACGGCACCAAGGTGCAGTGGGTGCTGTCGCTCGGTTCCAACAAGGCGCTGGAGTTCCTCAACGCCTCCTCCCTCGACCTCGGCTCCACCGCCGGCGCCGCCGCCCTGCTCGGCCGCATCAACGGCAATCCGGTGAAGGTGGTCTACGCCTACTCCAAGCCGGAATGGACCGCCCTGGTGACGGGCAAGGACAGCGCCATCGCCACCGTCGCCGACCTGAAGGGCAAGCGCATCGCCGTCACCCGCGGCACCGATCCGCACATCTTCCTGATCCGCGCCCTGGCCGAGGCCGGCCTGACCGAAAAGGACGTCGAACTGGTGCTGCTGCAACACCAGGATGGCCGTCTGGCGCTGGAAAAGGGCGACGTCGATGCCTGGGCCGGGCTCGACCCGCTGATGGCGGCGGCGGAACTGGATGCCGGCGCCCGCCTGTTCTATCGCAATGCCGACGCCAACACCTGGGGCACCCTGCTGGTGCGGGAAGCCTTCGCCGCCGAGCACCCCGACGCGGTGAAGCGCGTCATCGCCGTCTACGAGCGGGCCCGCGACTGGGCGCGGCAGAACCCGGCCGAACTGGCGCAGATCATCGCCAAGGCGTCGCGCAACCCGGAAGCCGTGGCCGCCCGCCAGCTGGAGCGCACCGGCCTGTCGCAGCCGGCCATCGGCAGCGCCCAGGCCAAGACCATCGCAGCGGCCGGCCTCGCCTTGCAGAAAAGCGGCGTGATCAAGCCGGAGGTCGACGTGGCGGCGGCGGTGGCCGACCTGCTCGACCCGTCGTTCACCGCCGGCCTGCCCACCAACTGAGGGAGGCGCGCGTGACCGGCACCCCCTCCGCATCCGCCGCCGCCATCGCCCCGGCCGGCTCCTCCGTCCCGGCAACCGCCGGGGCGGGGGAGACCGCCGTCGGCGCCGGCCGCTCCTCCTCCGTCGCCGCCGCCCTGGCGGGCCATGGCGGCCGCCGGCTGCTCGGGTTCGTGGTGCCGGTGACGCTGGCCCTGGTGCTGGAAGGCATCATCGCCGCCGGCCTCTACAATGGCCGCCTGCTGCCGCCGCCGTCGGCGGTGCTGGCCACCCTGTGGCAGCTGGCCGCCACTGGCGAGTTGTTCGAGCACATCGCCATCACCCTGTGGCGGGTGGCGGTCGGCTTCCTGTTCGGCACCCTGGCCGGCACCGCCCTCGGCGCCCTGACCGGCAGCTTTAGCCTCGCCCGCGCCCTGCTCGACCCCATGCTGCAGGCGCTGCGGGCCATTCCCTCCATCGCCTGGGTGCCGCTGTTCATCCTGTGGTTCGGCATCTTCGAGGCCAGCAAGGTGACGCTGATCGCCGTCGGCGTGTTCTTCCCGGTCTACCTGACCACCGCCGCCGCCATTCTGGATGTCGACCGCAAGCTGGTGGAGGTGGGGCGCATCTACCGCCTGTCGCCGCTGCAACTGATCCGCCGGGTGCTGCTGCCGGCCATCCTGCCAAGTTACGTGGTGGCGTTGCGGACCGGGCTCGGCCTCGGCTGGATGTTCGTGGTGGCGGCCGAGTTCATGGGCGCCAGCAAGGGCCTCGGCTATCTGCTGACCGACGGCCAGATGACCGGCAACCCGACCATCATCCTGGCCAGCATCGTCACCTTCGCCGTGCTCGGCAAGCTGACCGACGGGCTGCTCGCCACCGTCACCCGCCCGTTCCTGCGCTGGCAGGATTCCCTCGGCAACAGCCGCCGCTGACCTCAACCGGAGCCCCGCTGTCATGCTCGACATCACCACCCTCAGCAAGCGGTTCGGCAACGGCACCCTGGCGCTCGACAGCGTGTCGCTGTCGGTGGCGCCGGGGGAGATCGTCGCCATCGTCGGCGGCTCCGGCTGCGGCAAGAGCACCTTGCTCCGCCTCATCGCCGGGCTGGAGACCCCCAGCATCGGCGCCGTGCGCCTGAACGGCCAGGTCATCGCCGCGCCACGGCCGGAGGTCGGCCTGGTGTTCCAGGAGCCGCGCCTGATGCCGTGGCTCACCATCCGCGACAACGTCGCCTTCGGCCTCGGCCATCTGCCGAAGGCGGACCAGCGCCGCCGCGCCGACGAGGCCCTGGCCCGCGTCGGTCTCGCCCAGTTCGCCGGCGGCTGGCCACGCGAGCTGTCGGGCGGCATGGCGCAGCGCGCCGCGCTGGCCCGCGCCCTGGTGACTCGGCCCGAGGTGCTGCTGCTCGACGAGCCGTTCTCGGCGCTCGACGCCTTCACCCGCAACGACCTGCAAGAGCACCTGCTGGACCTGTGGCGGTGGTACCAGCCGACCCTGATCCTGGTCACCCACGACATCGAGGAAGCGTTGTTCCTGGCTGATCGGGTGGTGGTCATGCAGCCCCGGCCGGGGCGCGTGCGCACCGAGGTGCGGCCCGGCCTCAAC
>JAEWWF010000204.1 GCA_023396465.1 Pseudomonadota bacterium | reverse complement strand
GTGGTGCCGATGTCGGGCAGGGTGCCGGCCGTCCACGCCTCGGCATGGATGCGGGTGAGGCGGATCTTGTCGGCCGGCTCCGCCGCCTGCAGCACGGCGCAGGCGGCGGCGGTGAGGGTGCGCGGGGTGTCGGTCACAGCGCCTTCACGGCCTCCAGCACCTCGGCGGCATGGCCCTTCACCTTCACCTTCGGCCAGACGCGGGCGACGGTGCCGTCGGCGGCGACCAGCACGGTAGTCCGCTCGATACCCAGGAAGGTCTTGCCATACATGCTCTTTTCCTTCCACACGCCATAGCGTTCGCAGACGTCGCTGTCGGCGTCGGAGGCCAGTGGGAAGGTCAGGCCGTGCTTGGCCTTGAACTTGTCGTGCTTGGCCACCGTGTCCTTGGAAATGCCGATCACCACCGCCGAGGCGCCGCTGAAATCCGGCTCGGCATCGCGGAAGTCGCAGGCCTCGGTGGTGCAGCCCGGCGTGTCGTCCTTGGGGTAGAAGTACAGCACCACCGGCTTGCCGCGCAGATCCGACAGGGTGACGGAGCCGCCGCCGTCGGTGGGCAGAGTGAAGTCGGGAGCGGGCTTGCCAACGGTCAGGGTCATGGGGCTCTCCTTGCCATGGTCAGGAACGGTCGCCTTCTACGCCGCCGGCATCGGCCTGGACCTCCGCCAGCCGGGCGCGGGCGGCGGCGGCCGGCTCGTCCACCACCCGGCGGAACACGTCGGAGGCGGCGGCGGCACGGGCCGCCATGGCCTGCTGCAGGTGCTCGAAGCTGTCGCAGCCGGCCGCCTTCACCAGCTTGTCCTTGAGGCCGGGGGGCGCCGTGTCCTCGCTGAAGCGGCCGTCGATGCAGTGGCGCAGCACGCCCTGCACGGTCAGCCACAGGAAATGCGCCCGGTCCAGCGCTTCCGCATCGGCGGCCGGCAGCAGGCCGGCGGCGGCGAGGTTGCGCAGCGCCGTTTCCGTATTGGGCGACAGGATGTGCGGATGGGTCGGCGCGTGGCGCAGTTGCAGGTACTGACTGACGAATTCCACGTCCACCATGCCGCCGCGCATGTGCTTGACGTCCCAGGCGTCGCCGTCCTTGGTCAGTTCCTTGGCCATGCGCGCGCGCATGTCGGCGACGTCGACCAGCAGCCGGTCGCCGTCGCGCGGGCGGCACAGCACCTCGCGGATGGCGGCGCGTACCTTGTCGGCCAGCAGCGGGTCGCCGCAGCACACGCGGGCCCGCACCAGGGCCAGATGCTCCCACGTCCAGGCATCGTCGCGGTTGTACTTGACGAAGCTTTCCAGGCTGGTGGCCAGCGGCCCCTTGTTGCCCGACGGACGCAGGCGCAGGTCCACCTCCCACAGGCGGCCCTCGCTGGTCATGGCGGTGATGGCGTTGACGAACCGCTGGGTCAGGCGACCGAAATACTCGCCCCGACTGAGCGGCTTGCGGCCGTCGCTCATGTCCACCTCGGGCGGCGCGTCGTAGACGCAGATGAGGTCGAGGTCGCTGGTCGCCGTCATCTCCTCGCCGCCGGCCTTGCCCATGGCGATCACCGCCAGTCCGGCGCCGGGGAACAGGCCGCTGGTGCGGGCGAGGTCGGCGGTGACGTGGGGGATCAGCCGCTCCAGCACCACGTCGGCCACCGCCGCCAGGGCGCGCCCGGCCTCGCGGGCGTCGGCGGTACGCCGCAGGGTCTGCAAGCCGACCTGGAACTTGTGATCGTTGGCGAAGCGGCGGGAGATGTCGAGCACATGCTCGAAGTCGCGGGCATCCGCCAGCCGCAGGTCCAGTTCCTGCCCGAGATCGGCGCGGCCGGGCAAGGCGCCGAAGAAGCCCGGCGTCAGCACCGCGTCCATCAGGCCGGGATTGCGCGCCAGGATCTCCGCCAGCCGGGGCGCGTCGCCCATGATTTCCGCCACCAGATCGAGCATCTGCGGGTGGGTGTGGAACAGGCTGAACAACTGCACTCCGGCCGGCAGGCGGCTGAGGAACTCGTCGAAGCGGAAGAATGCCTTATCCGGGTCCGCCGTATGGGCCAGCGCCCGCAGCAGCGTGGGCACCAGTTCGGTCAGCAGTTCCTTCGACCGGGTGGAACGCACGGCGCGATAACGACCATGATGCCAGCCCCGCACCGTGGCGGCGACCCCGGACGGGTTGGTGTACCCCATTTCCCCCAAGGTCTGGATGGTGGCGGGGTCGTCCTCGTTGCCGGTGAAGACCAGGTTGCCCTCGTCGGACAGGCTGGCCTCTTCCTCGAACAGCTCGGCGTAATGTCCTTCGACCGTGTGCAGCACCTCCTTCAGCGCCGTCTCGAAGGCCGGCAGGTCGGCGTGGCCCATGAACACCGCCACCTCGCGCAGCTTGGTGGCGTCGGCGGGCAAGGTTTGGGTCTGGGCGTCCTCGATCATCTGCAAACGGTGTTCGAGGGTGCGCAGATAGCCATAGGCGGCGATCAGGTCATCGGCCACCGCCTCACGCACATGGCCGGTGGCGACCAAGCCGCGCAGGGCTTCCACCGTGCGGGGGTTGCGGTTCTGCGGCTCGCGGCCGCCCCAGATCAATTGTTGGGTCTGGGCGAAGAACTCGATCTCGCGGATGCCGCCGCGGCCGAGCTTGATGTTGTGCCCGGCCACCGCCACCCGCGCCCCGCCCTTGGCGGCATGGATCTGCCGCTTGATCGACTGGATGTCCTGGATGGCATGGAAATCCAGCGACTTACGCCACACGAAGGGACGCAGGTGTGACAGGAACCCCTGCCCCGCCGCATCGTCGCCGGCGACGCAGCGGGCCTTGATCATCGCCGCCCGTTCCCAGTTCTGGCCGAAGCTTTCGTAATAGGTTTCCGCCGCCGGCAGGGCGATGGCGATCTTGGTCGAGCCGGGATCGGGGCGCAGCCGCAGGTCGGTGCGGAAGACGTAGCCGTCCATGGTGCGTTCGTCCATCATCCGCACCAGATCCTTGGTGACGCGGACGAAGAACTCGCCGATGAACCTGGAGCCGCGATAGTCGACGCCGTCGGGGTCGAAGACGACGATCAGGTCGATGTCGGAACTGTAGTTCAGTTCCCGCGCCCCCAGCTTGCCCATGCCGAGCACGAAGTAGCCGCAACCCTTTTCAGGGTCGTCCGGGTTCGGCAGCACAAGGTCGCCCGCCACATGAGCCCGCCGCAGCAGGAAGCCGCAAGACATCCGCAGCGCCGCCTCGGCAAAATCCGACAGGGCGGCGGTGACACGGGTGAGATCCCACGCCCCGGCGATGTCGGCCAGCGCAACCGCCAGCGCCATGCGGCGTTTGGCGACACGCAGGGACTTCATGGCGCGGGCGATGTCGGTTTCCGCCGCCACCGCCGCGCCGGTCTCCGCCAGCAGGCCGGCCAGCGCCGCCTCCGGCCCCTGGGTAAGCAGGCGGCGCAGGAAGTCGGGCTCGCGCAGCACGCAGGAGGTGAGGTAGGGGCTGTTGCCGAACACCGCATCAAGCAGGCGACCGCTCTGGCCGTCGACGGCGGCGCGGATGACTTCGGCCAGTTCGGCATCGGCGGCGGTGTCGGCCAGGGCGACGAACCGCTCGCGGCCACGGTCGCGGCGGTCGGCGTCGGAGGCGTCGGGCAGACGGGCG
>JAEWWF010000202.1 GCA_023396465.1 Pseudomonadota bacterium | reverse complement strand
GCAACCTCTATTGCTCCACCCTGGTGCGGGTGGGCGGTGCTTATGGCGAGGCCGGGCAACTGGCCTTCGTGGTCGGTGTCGCCATGCAGGAGGCGCTGGCGGCGCTGGCCCCCGGACTGCCCATCGCTCTCAAGTGGCCCAACGACCTGCTGTTGGGTGACGGCAAGCTGGCCGGCATCCTGCTGGAGACCTGCTTCGAGCCAGCCGATCCACCCGGTTATGGTTTCGTGATCGTCGGTACCGGCGTCAATCTGGCGCAGGCCCCGGCCGCCGCCGCCGCCCTTTATCCCACCGCAACCCTTGCCGCCGCCGGTGTATCGGTGGCGCCGCTCGACCTGGTCGGCCTCTACGCCGAGGCGCTGGCGGCGTGGCTGGTGCGCTGGCGGACGGAGGGCTTCACCGTCGTGCGCGACCGCTGGCTGAACGCTGCCCATGGCGTCGGCGGCCCGGTGACGGCGCGGCTGGCCGATGGGCAAGAGCTGACGGGCACCTTTGCCGCTCTTGATGGCGACGGCGCCCTGCTGCTGCGGCTGGCCGACGGCGCCACCCGCCGCATCCTGGCCGGGGACGTGTTCTTCGGCCCGAAGCCGCCGGCCGTGCCGGCCGCGACCGCCACCCCGACGGGAGAGGGCTGATGCTGCTCGCCATCGATTCCGGCAACACCAACACCGTCTTCTCGGTGTTCGACGGCGATACCGTGAAGGGCGAATGGCGTGCCTCCACCGCCACCGACCGCACCGCCGACGAATACGGCGTGTGGCTGACCTTGCTGCTCGGCACCGCCGGGATCACGCCGGCGGACATCAAGGCGGCGATCATCGCCACCGTGGTGCCGGCCAACGTCTTCACGCTGAAAAGCGTCTGCCGCCGCTATTTTGACTGCGAGCCGCTGGTGATCGGCGAGCGTGGCGTGGACATCGGTCTCACGGTCTGTCTCGACCGGCCGGAGGAGGTGGGGGCGGATCGGCTGGTGAACGCGGTCGCGGCCCATGCCCGCTATCCCGGGCCGCTGATCGTCATAGACTTCGGCACCGCCACCACCTTCGACGTGGTGGCGGCCAACGGCGACTATCTGGGCGGCGCCATCGCCCCCGGCATCAATCTGTCGCTGGAAGCGTTGCACATGGCGGCGGCGAAATTGCCGCGCATCGCCGTCGGTCGCCCCAAGGCGGTGATCGGCAAATCAACCGTGCCGGCGATGAAGTCCGGCGTTTACTGGGGCTACGTGGGCTTGATCGAAGGGCTGGTGAGCCGTATCTGCGATGAAATGGGTGCCGCCATGACCGTGGTGGCGACGGGCGGCCTGGCGCCGCTGTTCATGGAAGCGACGGATGTGATCCACCATCTCGACCAGGATCTGACCCTCCGGGGCCTTCTTGAAATCCACCGCAGAAACGTCAAGGGAAGAGTGTGACCAACAACAACGACAAGGACTTCACGCCGCGTAACGAGCTGTGGTTCGTCCCGCTCGGCGGCTCGGGCGAGATCGGCATGAACCTCAACCTCTATGGGTGCGAGGGCAAGTGGATCATCGTCGACATGGGCGTCAGCTTCGGTGACGACAGCGTGCCGGGCGTCGATGTGGTCATGCCCGACCCGTCGTTCATCGAGGACCGTGCCAAGGATCTGCTCGGCATCGTCATCACCCACGCCCACGAGGACCACCTGGGCGCCGTGGGCTACCTGTGGCCGTGGCTGAAGTGCCCGGTCTACGCCACGCCCTTCGCCGCCACCTTCCTGGAGACCAAGCTCCAGGAGGAAGAGCTGCTGGGCGAGGTGCCGGTCAATGTGGTGCCGCTGGGTGGCCGCATCGAGTTGGGGCCGTTCGACATCGAATTCGTGTCGCTCACCCACTCGATCCCCGAGCCCAACGGCCTGGCCATCCGCACCCCCTACGGCATGATCTTCCACACCGGCGACTGGAAGCTCGACCCCGAGCCGGTGGTCGGCCGCGATGCCGATATCGCCCGCCTGAAGGCGCTGGGTGACGAGGGCGTGCTGGCGGTGGTGTGCGATTCCACCAACGTGCTGAACAAGGGGCATTCGGGGTCCGAGGGCGCCGTGCGCGACAGTCTGGCGCAGCTTATCGGGCGGTATGACCGCAAGGTGGCGGTGGCCTGTTTCGCGTCCAACGTGGCGCGCCTGAAGACCATCATCAACGCCGCCCGCGACAATCACCGCGAGGTCTGTCTGGTCGGCCGCAGCCTGTGGCGCATCGTCGATGTCGCCCGCAAGACCGGCTATCTGAGCCAGGACAGCGTTTTCCTTGAGGCCGACGAGGCCGCCAACCTGCCCGATAACCGCGTGCTCTACATCTGCACCGGCAGCCAGGGCGAGCCGCGCGCGGCGCTGAACCGCATCGCCTGGCAGTCGCACCCCACCGTGCGGTTCGGGCGTGGCGACGTGGTGCTGTTCTCCTCCCGCGTCATTCCGGGCAACGAGCGGTCCATCTTCCGCCTTCAGAACCAGCTGGTGCGGCTCGGTTGCGAGATCGTCACCGACCGCGAGCATTTCATCCACGTCTCCGGCCACCCGGCGCAGGACGAGATGCGCGAGATGTACGGCTATCTGCGGCCGCAGATCTCCATTCCGGTTCACGGCGAGCGCCGTCACCTGCACGAACACGAAAAGCTGGCCCGCGAGTGCGGCGTGCAGCAGGTGGTGGTGAACGAGAACGGCGGGGTCGTCCATATCGGCCCCGGCGAGGCGGAAGTGCTGGGCCATGTGCCGACCGGACGGCTGGTGCTCGACGGTGACCGCATCGTGCCCATCGACAGCGAAATCCTGCGCGACCGCAAGCGCATGGTGCAGAATGGCGCCGCCGTCATCACCATCGTCATGGACGGGCGCGGCAAGCTGCTGGCCGACCCGCTGGTCACTACCCACGGCCTGTTCGAGCCCGACGAGGACGAGGACGAGGGCGTGCTGGTGGAGGTGGTGATGGCTGCCCTGCGCCGTCTCGGCCCCGACGACCGCCGCAAGGACGAGGCGGTGGCGGAGGCGGCGAGGGTGGCCTTGCGGCGGACCTTCCAGGCCGACCAGCGCCGCAAGCCGCTGACCGACGTGCATCTGGTGCGCCTGTAAACTCATATCGGGAGGGAAAGAGGGACATGATCGGACGCTTGAACCACGTCGCCATCGCGGTGCCGGACCTGGAGGCGGCCACCGCCGTTTATCGCGACGTGCTGGGCGCCAAGGTTTCCGCCCCGGTGCCGCAGCCGGCCCATGGGGTGACGGTGGTGTTCATCGAACTGCCCAACACCAAGATCGAGCTTCTCCACCCGCTGGGAGAGAAGTCGCCGATCCAGGGCTTCCTCGACAAGAACGCTTCCGGCGGCATCCACCACGTCTGCTACGAGGTGGACGACATCTATGCCGCCCGCGACAAGCTGAAGGCCGACGGCATGCGGGTGCTGGGCGACGGCGAGCCGAAGATCGGCGCCCATGACAAGCCGGTGCTGTTCCTCCACCCGAAGGACTTCAACGGCACCCTGGTGGAACTGGAACAAGCGTAACGCCTGTCGCGGCAACAAAACAGGGACGGCGCCGCGGGCATTTGCTCCGGCGCCGTCCGTCGTTCCGGGAACCGGGGCTGTGACAACGTCTGCCGCCGCTCTCGAAACATTTACCCCTGATTAAGCACAGCGGGCCACTCTCGCGCCGCCAGACGCAACCGCCAGAGAGTGAGAGCCTTCCATGCCGCAGACCCGCCGCCTCGCCGCCGCCGTCATCGCCGCCGTCATGGCCTCGGTCACCGCCGCATCGGCCGTGGCCGCCGCGCCGCTGGCGCCCTCGGAGCGTTGCGCCGTCGCGGCTCCGGCCGTCGCCCATCCGCCGCTGCCGCACGTTGCCCGACTGGTGACGGAAGGCAGGGAGGTGCGGATCGTCGCCCTTGGCTCCTCCAGTACCTCCGGCACCGGGGCCACCAGCGCCGCCGCCACCTATCCCGCCCAGTTGGCCGCTATCCTGGCCGCCGGTCGTCCGGCGGTGAGCGTCCACATGGTCAACAGCGGCATTGGTGGCGAGACGGTGGCCCTCAACATGGCGCGCCTACACCGCGACGTGCTTGAGCACGCGCCCGACTTGGTGATCTGGCAACTGGCCACCAACGATGTGTTCCGCAAGGTGCCGCGTGACACGTACTTGGATCAGGCCCGCGACGGAATCCGGCAAATCCAGGCGGCCGGGGCCGACGTGGTGCTGATGGAACCGCAGTATGTGCCGGCCCGTGCCGCCGACGCGCCATATGTGGAGTCGGTGGCTGCGGTGCGGGCGCTCGGGGTGGAGTTCTCCCTGCCAGTCATCACCCGCTTCGACTTCATGAAGGCATGGTTGGATGACGGCCGGTTCACGGTGGAGGACATGCTCTCCACCGACGGCCTGCACATGACCGATGCCAGCTATCGCTGTCTGGCGGAGGTGGTGGCGGGCGTCATCGCGCCGCCGGCCGTCACCGCCGCCAAGGCCGCCACTGGCGGCTGATCTTTCTCCCTCCCTCACCGCGTCTCCGGCAGGGCGTAGGCGATCACCGCATCGCCCGCCTTGGTGCCGAGCGACCCATGGCCGCCGGCCACCGCCACCACGTACTGCCGTCCGTCGCCGCCCTGGAAGGTCATGGGTGTTGCCTGTCCGCCGGCTGGCAGACGGGCTTTCCACACCTCGGTGCCGGTGGCGAGGTCGTAGGCCCGCAGGTAGTAGTCGAGGGTGCCGGACAGGAAGGCGACGCCGCCGGCGGTGATGATCGGCCCGCCCAGGTCGGGCACACCCATCTTGAAGGGCAGGGGCAGCGGGGCCTGATCGCGCACCGTGCCGTTGCGGTGCATCCAGATGATTTCGCCGGTGGTCAGGTCGGCGGCGGAGACGTAGCCCCACGGCGGCCGCTCGCACGGCAGGCCGAGGGCGGAGGTGAACGGCCCCAGGTCCACCGCGTAAGGGGCGCCGAAGTTTTCGTTCAGCGCCGGCAATTCGCCGTCCGGTTCCCTCGGGTTGACGTAGAGGGTGGTGTCGTCCTGGCGCGGGATCAGCCGCGAGGTGAAGGCGAGGTAGGAGGGAGTGGCGAATACCATTTGCCGTTCAGGGTCCACCGCCACGCCGCCCCAGTTGAAGACGCCGAAGTTGCCGGGATGGATCAGCGAGCCTTCCAGCGACGGCGGCGTGAACCGGCCCTCGTAGCGCAGGCGGTGGAAGGCGATGCGACACGCCAGTTGGTCGAAGGGCGTCACCCCCCACATGTCGGCTTCGGTCAGCGGCGGCGGCGCGTAGGAGAGGGCGGAGGCCGGCTGGGTCGCCGCCGTGAAGTCTCCCTCCACCGCCCCCTGCGGTGCCGGCTCCTGCCGCACCGGCAGGATGGGCGCGCCGGTGCGGCGGTCGAGCACGTAGAGGTCGCCCTGTTTGGTGGGCTGTATCAGGGCCGGCACCACCTCACCGTCGATGGTCAGGTCGATGAGGCTCGGCTGTGACGGCACATCGTAATCCCACAGATCATGGTGGACGGTCTGGAAGTGCCAGCGCGGGGCGCCGGTGGCCACGTCCAACGCCACCACGGAGGTGGAATAGCGCTCCACCGCCTCGCTGCGGTCACCGCCGAACTGGTCGGGCGGCTGGTTGCCGAGCGGCACGTAAATCAACCCGAGCCCTTCGTCGACGCTGGAGATCGACCAACTGTTGGGGGAGTTGGGGGTGTGCGTCTCGCCATCCGGCAGCGGTTCGGTGCGGTCGGGATCGGCCGGGTCCCAGGCCCAGACGATGGCGCCGCTGCGCACGTCGAAGGCGCGGATGACGCCCGACGCTTCGCTGGTGGAGACGTTGTCGAGCACGGTGCCGCCGATGATGACCAGATCGCGCGTCACCACCGGCGGCGAGGTGGAGTAATAGGCGCCGGGGCGGACGTTGGGCATGTTCTGCCACAGGCCGATCTCGCCGTCGGTGCCGAAGTCGGGGCAGCGTTCGCCGGTCTCGGGCGCCAGGGCGATCAGCCGGCCGTCGGCGGTCGGCATGAACAGGCGCTCGCGGCACGGCGCCTCGGCGGCGGCGGGGTCGAGGTGGTAGGCGAGGCCGCGGCAGGTGAGGTGCTGCAAGGCCAAGCCCTGCCGCACCTCCGGGTCCATGGTCCACACCTCGCGGCCGCTGTCGGCCTCCAGGGCGATCACCCGCTGGTGCGGGGTGCAGAGATAGAGGCGGTCGCGGATCTTCAGCGGCGTGACTTGGAAGGTGGTTTCCTCCGGCTCCCAGTCGGCGCCACGGATGTCGCCGGTGTTGTACTCCCACACCTTTTCCAGCTGGCCGACATTGGCCGGGGTGATCTGCGCCAGGGGACTGTAACGCTGGCCGTAGGAGGTCCGGCCGTAGGCGTGCCACTCGCCGGGCGGCACCGGCCCGGCGCCGGCCTCGCCCTCCGCCCCGACGGCGGTGCCGGGGCCGGTGTCGGCGAGGCGGCCCTCCAGGCGATGGGGGTCGGTCATCCACGACGCCACCGCCACCGCCAGCGCCACCAGCAGCGCCGCCGCCAGGGGCAGGGCGGGGCGACCGGCGGGGGCGCTGGGGGCGAGCGGGCGGCGTACCGATGGCAACAGCAGCAGGACGCCGAGGACCACGATCAGGCTGCCGCGCGGCGCCAGCGCCCACCAGTCGAGCCCGACCTCCCACAACGCCCAGGCGAGCGTGCCGAGCACCAGTGCGGCATAGACCCACAGCGCCGCTCCCTGGCCGCGCCCGAGCAGGATGCCGCTCAGGACGAGGGTGAGCCCGGCGATCAGGTAATACCACGAGCCGCCGAGGGCGATCAGCCAGCCGCCGCCACCGGCAAGGGCGAGACCGGACAGCACCAGCACTCCGGCCATGACCAGGGTCGCCGGGCGGGATGATGTGGCAGGCATGGAAACCCCTCTGCGGCTGCACGGGAACGTGTGTGCAGCAAACGCAGCATGCGCCGCTCCGTTGCAGGGGCGGGGAAGGGCGCGGCTCCTACTGTGCCGCCCGCATGGCTTCCGTCGCTTCCAGCAACTGCGCCAGCAGCAGGCGGGCGGGCACGGTGAGGGCCTCGCGGTCGCGCATTGTGACCACCAGATCGCGGCGGGCCCAGCCGTCGGTCAGCGGCACGGCGGCGATGTTCATGCGGCCGGTGTGGGGCAAGACGCAGCCGGCCGGCAGCACGGCTACACCCAGGCGGGCTTCCACCAGCCGCATGACGGCATCGAAGCTGGTGACGGTCAGACGCATGCGCAGGTCGGCCTTGGCTTCCTGCGCCGCTTCCGACAGCAGGGCGCGCAGGGAACAGTCGTCGCGCAGCACCACATGTTCGTAGGCGAGCATGTCGCGGAACTCCACCGCCGTGCGGGCGGCGAGCGGGTTGTCGGCCGGCAGCACCGCCACCAGTTGATCGCGGCGGTAGGGGATGCTCTCCAGCCCCGGCGGCAGGTCGACATGAACGGCGTGCAGGCCGAGGTCCGCCACCCCGTCCAGCACCGACTGCACCACGCGGATGCTCGGCATCTGCTCGACCCCGACGGTGATGCCGGCGTGGGCGGCGGAGAACCGCGCCAGTTCCTCCGGCAGGTGCAGCAGCAGGGCGGAGGTATTGGTGGCGATGCTGACATGGCCGCGCAGGCCCTCGGCGAACTCCGACAGCTCGCCCTGCATGCGGTCGATGATGGCGAACAGGCTGCGCGCGTGACGCATCAGGGTGGAACCGGCGGCGGTGGGGGCGACGCCCTTCGGGTGGCGCAGCAGCAGCGGCGTGCCGAGCGCCGCCTCCAGGTCGGAGATGCGCTTGGAGACGGCGGAGGCGGCGATGTGCTCGCGCTCGGCGGCGCGGGCGATGTTGTTCTCCTCCACCACGGCGAGGAACAGCTTCAGGGTCACGAGGTCGTAGCGCATGGCAATCTCCGGCGCGGGGGCGGCGGCCTTGGGTGTTCCTTACATCGCGTGTCCGATCCGGCGGCGCAACAGGTGGCCAAGGGCGGCCAGCCGCGGGGCGGCGGGAACGGGCAGGGTGGTCATGGCGAAGCTCCTGTGCCGGGGATCCGGGAAACGGGGGGCGACGCCGCAGGATCGGCCGATTGCGTGTCTGCATACAGCTTGCGCCCGCCGTTGCCATCGCGCAAACCACGGATCGGAAGCTTTGGCATCGCGAACGGAGATGCTGGCCTGTTGCTTCCGTTCCTTAACCAGGAGGTGAAGGGAAAGCATCCTCTTGACAGGGGGAATATCCGCTTATACATCCTGGCCTGCTGAAAAGCAGGGTCCGGGCCCCTCTGGCGATGACGGCGGTCGTCGTGATGTCGGATCTTCGGCTGTCATTGCGCTGACGCGGCGCGTTTGGCTGGCGGAGGTTCCATCGTGGAACTCCTTGACCTATTGTTCACGCCCGTGCTTGGCAAGCCGGCGTGGGCGTGGCTGGCGTTTGCCGGCATCGTCGTCACCCTTCTGGTGCTCGACCTTGGTGTCTTGCATCGCAAGGCGCACGTCATCTCCATCCCTGAAAGCCTGCGGCTGTCCGCGTTCTATGTGGCGGTCGCCATGCTGTATGGTGGTTGGGTATGGTGGTACATGGGCGACGTGGCGGGTATGCAGTACCTGACCGCCTATTTCGTCGAGAAAAGCCTGTCGCTCGATAACGTTTTCGTCATTTCCCTGGTCTTCAGCTACTTCGCGGTGCCCCGCGAATACCAGCACCGCGTGCTGTTCTGGGGTATTCTTGGCGTCATCGTGTTGCGTGGCATCATGATCGGTGCCGGCACCGCGCTCGTGGCCGAATTCCACTGGGTGCTCTATCTGTTCGCGGCTTTCCTGGTGTTCACCGGACTGAAGATGCTGTTCGCCAAGGAGGACGAGCCGGCCGATTTGTCGCGGAACCGGATGATCGCCTGGCTGCGCCGGCATCTGCGGGTGACAGACCAGATGCACGGCGAGCGCTTCTGGGTGAAGCAGGTCGACCCCAAGACGGGCAAGGCGGTGTGGTGGGCGACGCCTTTGTTCCTGGCGCTGATCGTGGTCGAGGCCTCCGATCTGCTGTTCGCCGTCGATAGCGTTCCAGCGGTCTTCGCGATCACCACCGATCCGTTCATCGTCTATACGAGCAACATCTTCGCCATCCTTGGCCTGCGGGCGCTGTACTTCGCGCTGGCCGCCATGGTTCACCGGTTTGCATACCTCAAGTATGCCCTGGCCGGCGTGCTGATCTTCATCGGTGCCAAGGTGTTCTATGCCGACCTGTTCGGCAAGATGCCGGCCGCCGTCTCTCTCGGCGTCACCTTCGGCATGCTGGCGGCGGGTGTCGCCGTATCGCTGGCGAAGACGGCGAAGACGCCGGAGCCGCTGGCCGAACCGCTGAACGAAGAAAGCCGCTGAGGCCCGCATGGTCCGCCCCGCCATGGGGCGGACGCTCTCTTTGGACGCAAATCCAATGTCCCTGTCGACTGAATTAGCCGTCATCGCCGTGCTGATCCTGTTCAACGGCTTTCTTGCCATGTCCGAACTGGCGGTGGTGTCCTCCCGCAAGGCCCGTTTGCAGGCGCTGGCGGATGCGGGCTCGGGTGGTGCCAAGCGGGCGCTGGCGCTGCTGGAGGATTCCGGCCGCTTCCTCTCCACCGTGCAGATTGGCATCACGCTGGTCGGCGTGCTTGCCGGCGCCTTCTCTGGCGCCACGCTGGCCACCCGCTTCGCCGCCTGGATGGCCGACGCGGTGCCGGAAGCCGCCGTGTGGTCGGAGGAAGTGGGGTTGGCGGTGGTCGTTGGCGCCATCACCTATCTGTCGCTCATCGTCGGGGAGCTGGTGCCAAAGCAGGTGGCGCTCGCCAATCCGGAGCGGATGGCGGTCCTGGCGGCGCCGGTGATGCGGGTCATCTCCACCGTCGCCGCGCCGCTGGTGTGGGTGCTCAACCGCTCCAGCCGGGCGGTGCTCGCGCTGCTGCGGGTGGAGGCGCGCGAGAGCGCCATGTCCGAGGAGGAAATCAAGGCGATCATCGGCGAGAGCGCGGCGGCCGGGGTTCTGGCGCCGGAAGAGAACGAGATGATGCGGGCGGTGATGCGCTTCGCCGATCGCAAGGTCCGCACCATCATGACGCCGCGCCGGGAAATCGACTGGCTCGACCTGACCGAGTCCCACGACGAGATCATCGCCCGCATCCGGGCCACCAAGCACGCCCGCTATCCCGTTTGCCGCGGCGAGGTGGACAACCTGATGGGCGTTGTTCTGGCCAAGGACATTCTCGACCGCACTCTCGCTGGCGAGGACTTCGACCTGCCGGCGCTGATCCGCGAGGTCGAGGTGGTTCCCGACGGGGCGGGCGCCCTCAGCGTGCTGGAACGCCTGAAGCGGTCGCCGATTCACATGGCGGTGGTGGTCGACGAATATGGCTCGGTCGAGGGTGTGGTCACCGCCGCCGACGTCCTGGGTGAACTGGTCGGCGGCTTGAGCGAGCACGGCGAGACCTGGGAGCCGCAGGCGGTGCGCCGTCACGACGGATCGTGGCTGATCGACGGCGACATGGACGCCGTGCGGGCGGCGGAGGTCATCGGTTATCCGCGCTTGGCGGCACGGGCGAGTTTCGCCACCATCGCCGGCTTCATGCTGACCGGGTTTCGGACCCTGCCGGTGGCCGGGGAAGCCTTCAGCCGGGATGGGTTCCGTTTCGAGGTCGTTGACATGGACGGGCGGCGGATCGACAAGGTGCTGGTCGTGCCGCCAGCAACGGACGACGCCGCCCACTCCTGACCCGCGCCACCCCCTGGTGCCATCGAGCTTACCGCATCGTGTATCACGCCTCTCCCTCGGATCAGCTTTTCCTCTCGCCGTGGCGGATGCTGGCGCTGCTGCGGCTGCACGACATCGTGTTCCTGGCGGCCCTGGCGTTCCTGGCCACGGCGGGCGTTCTCGCGCTGTATTCGGCGGCGGGTGGCAGTTGGGATCCGTGGGCGGGTAGCCATGCCACCCGTTTCGTCGTGTCGATGGCGATCGTTGGTGCTGTTGCCTGCGCCGGCATCCGCCTGCTGCTCAGGGGGGCCTATGTCTTTTACGCCGTTGGCCTCGCGACGCTTGTCGGCGTGCAGTTGTTCGGCGAGGTCGGCATGGGCGCGCAACGCTGGCTGAACCTTGGCTTCATCTCCATCCAGCCATCGGAGTTCATGAAGATCGGCTTGGTCGCCGCCCTGGCGCGGTACTATCACCATGTGCCATCCGATCGGGCCGCCACCGTTCTGCACGCCCTGCCGGCGCTGGTGATGGTGGCGGTGCCGGCGGTGCTGGTGTTCCTCCAGCCCAACCTCGGCACCAGCCTGCTGTTGGCCATGGCGGGCTTCGCGGTGATCGTCATGGCCGGTCTGCCGATCTGGACCCTCATCGTCGGCGGCATCGCGGCGGGGGCGGCGGCGCCCATGCTGTGGATGCATTTGCATGAATACCAGAAGCTCCGCGTCCTGACCTTCCTCAACCCCGAGCGGGATCCGCTGGGGGCCGGCTATAACATCATCCAGTCGAAGATCGCCTTCGGCTCCGGCGGCATGTGGGGCAAGGGGTTCCTGCAAGGCTCGCAAAGCCAGCTTGGCTTCCTGCCGGAAAAGCACACCGATTTCATCCTCGTGCTGCTGGCCGAGGAATGGGGGCTTGTCGGCGCCACGGCGGTGGTGGGGGCCTTCTGCGTCGTCATGATCTATGGCTATATCGTCGCCTTCCGGGCGCAGCATGTGTTCGGGCGGCTGCTGGCGATCGGCCTCACCACGTCGTTCTTCCTCTACACCTTCGTCAACATCGCCATGGTCACCGGACTCATTCCGGTGGTCGGCATCCCCCTGCCGTTGCTGTCCAACGGCGGCACCGTGATGCTGGCCGCCATGGTTTCTGCCGGGCTGCTGCTGAACGTTTCCCTGCGCCCGAAGATGGGGCGGAGCGACATGGAGTAGCGGCGGCGCGCCGCTTTCCGCGCACAGGGGCTTGGCAGGGGGGCGCCGGTGGGGCATTCTCCGCCTTTCCCGAAACGAACAAGGCGAGCCAGGGCCCTGCGATGACCGACGACATGCGCGTCTACATCTACGACAGCACGCTGCGCGATGGAGCGCAGACGCACGGTGTGGATTTCTCCGCTGCCGACAAGGCGGCGATTACGCGCGAGTTGGACGGCATCGGCATTGACTACATCGAAGGCGGCTGGCCCGGCGCCAATCCCACCGACGACGCCTTTTTCCGCAACCTGCCCGAAACCAAGCGCGGCCGCATCTCGGCCTTCGGCATGACCCGGCGCGGCGGCCGCTCGGCCAGCAACGATCTCGGCCTGACGGCGGTGGTCAATGCCGGCGCCCCGGTGGTGACGCTGGTGGGCAAGAGCTGGGACTTCCAGTGTACCGTCGCGCTCGGCGTCGAGCTGGACGAGAACCTGCGCATGATCGCCGACAGCATCGCCCATGCCCGCACCGTGGCGCAGGAAGTGATGTTCGACGCCGAGCACTTCTTCGACGGCTACAAGGCCAACCCCGACTACGCCCTGTCGTGCATCAAGACCGCCTACGAGGCGGGCGCCCGCTGGGTGGTGCTGTGCGACACCAACGGCGGCACTCTGCCGCACGAGGTGACGGAGATCGTCGGACGGGTGACTCAAGTGGTGCCGGGCCGTCACGTCGGCATCCACTGCCACGACGACACCGGCAACGCCGTCGCCAACAGTCTGGCCGCCGTGCGCGCCGGCGCCCGCCAGATCCAGGGCACCCTGAACGGCCTCGGCGAACGCTGCGGCAACGCCAACCTGATCTCCATCATCCCGAGCCTGATGCTCAAGATGGGCTATACCACCGGCCTGACCGTGGACGACCTGAAGGGTCTGCAAAAACTGTCGCGGTCGCTGGACGCCCGTCTCAACCGGGTGCCCGACCGCGGCGCCCCCTACGTCGGCGAAAGCGCCTTCGCCCACAAGGGCGGGCTGCATGTCTCGGCGGTGGCCAAGGATCCCAAGTGCTATGAGCACGTCGAGCCCGAAAGCGTCGGCAACCGCCGGCTGATCCTGGTGTCGAACCAGGCCGGCCTGTCCAACCTGCTGGCGCGCTTCGAGGAAATCGGCATGGAGGTGGACCGCAAGGATCCCCGCCTCAGCCACCTCATCGAACTGGTGAAGGAGCGCGAGTTCCAGGGCTACGCCTACGACGGTGCCTGGGCCAGCTTCGAGCTGCTGGCGCGGCGGATGCTGGAGGACGTGCCGGAATACTTCAAGGTCGACGCCTTCCGCGTCATCGACGAACGCCGCTGGAACGCCAAGGGCCAGCTCATCACCCTGTCGGAGGCCATCGCCAAGCTGACGGTGAAGGGCGAGCGGGTGATGTCGGTGGCCGAGGGCGACGGCCCGATCAACGCGCTCGACGCATGCCTGCGCAAGCTGCTGCTGCCGCGCTATCCACAACTGCTCGATCTGCGGCTGGTGGACTTCAAGGTCCGCATCCTCAACCCCGACGCGGCGACGGCGGCGGTCACCCGCGTGACCATCGAAAGCGCCGACGGCTCCGGCACCCGCTGGACCACGGTGGGCGTTTCGGAAAACATCATCGATGCGTCCTTCGAGGCACTGTCGGACAGCATCAACTTCAAGCTCTATCGCGACGGCGCCACCGCCTGACGGCGAAGGTCCAAGCGCGGACGGAACCCATGGCTGGAACAGACCGTACCAGGGCGCGGGAGGCGGTGCTCGATCCGCTGGCGCCCGTGATCATCCTCGATCGCCCGCAGTTGGGCGAGAATGTCGGCACCGCCGCGCGGGCCATGCTCAACTGCGGCCTGACGCGCATGCGCCTGGTGCAGCCGCGCGAGGATCACCTGGGGGAAAAGGCGATCGCGGCGTCTTCCGGCGCGCTGGAGGTGCTGGAACAGGCGCAGGTGTTCGACACCCTGGAGGAAGCGGTGGGCGACCTGCACCGGGTTTATGCCACCACCGCCCGCCGCCGCGACATGATCAAGCCGCTGATGACGCCGAAACGCGCCGCCGAGGACATGCACGCCCGCGCGGCGCTCGACCAGCGCACCGGCATCCTGTTCGGCAAGGAACGCACCGGGCTTGAGAACGACGCCCTGGCCCTGGCCGACGTGATCGTCGAGGCGCCGCTCAATCCGGCCTATTGCTCCCTCAATCTGGCGCAGGCCGTCCTCCTGATGGGGTATGAGTGGTACCAGATCAAGGTTGATCCGCCGGCCGAGCTTCTGATCACCAATCAGACCGAGGTCGCCAGTAAAGACATGGTGTTGCGGATGTTCGCTCACCTGGAGGCTGAACTGGATGCCAGCGGCTTCCTGCGGGTGCCGGACAAGCGTCCGTCGATGGTTAGGAATATTCGCAACCTGTTCTGGCGTGCTACCCTGACGGCGACCGAGGTTCGGACCCTGCACGGCATCATCAAGGAGCTGCGCTGGGGCCGCCGGCCGGACCAGCCGCCCTATAGCGGCCGCCAGACCCCTTCGGAGGTCGGTGAAGAGGCTCTGGCCGAGGCGGCGCGGCTCTCGGATGGAGGCAGCGACAGCAAGGAGTGAGCATGTCCGTCGAGGAGACCCGCCGCCCGCAGGCGGCGCCCCGCTTCGATCCCGCCTTTCGCGAGCGTCTGAAAGACCTGATCGCGTGGCGGCGCGACATCCGCCACTTCAAGTCCGATCCGGTCGATCCGGCTCTGGTCGAGGAGATGATCAACCTCGCCTGTCAGTCGCCGTCGGTCGGCAACAGCCAGCCCTGGCGCTTCGTGCTGGTGGAAGACCCGGCCCTGCGGGTGCGGGTGCGGGCCAATTTCGCCGCCGCCAATTCGGAAGCCCTGCACGAGTACGAGGGGGAACGGGCGCGGCTCTACGCCACCCTCAAGCTGTCCGGGCTGGATCAGGCGCCGGTGCAGATCGCGGTGTTCTGCGACCATCGGAACGCCTCCGGCTTCGGCCTCGGCTCGCGCACCATGCCCCAGACCTTGGCCCATTCGGTGGCCGGTGCGGTCACCCTCATGGCGCTGGCGGCGCGGGCCTGGGATCTGGGCATCGGCTATGTCTCCATCTTCGATCCGCAGCGTCTGTGCGAGGATCTGGAGGTGCCCGCCGATTGGGAGTTCGTCGCCTATCTGTGCGTCGGCTGGCCGGCGATCCCCGAGGACCTGGTGCCCGAACTCCAGCGTCGCGGTTGGCAGGACCGGCTGGATTACCGCGCCCTGATCCACCGTCGCTGAGGCGGACGGGCAGGGAGGGGCGCGGCGGCGATGTCACCACGCCTCCGCCGCCGCTTCCGCCAGGGCGTCGAGGGCCTGTTGCGCCGCTTCGGCGACGCGGTTGTCCTCGTCCCCGGCCAACTCGCGCAACACGGGCGCCGCCGCCAGATCGGCCAGCTTCTCCAGCGCCTCGCACACCGCCGCCCGCACTTCCGGCTTGCGGTCGCGTCCGAGGCGGCCGAGCCAGGTGATCGCGGCGCGGCCGTCGATCTGGCCGAGCGCCGCCACGATGGCCAGCCGGCCGGGCTGGTCGGCCCGTTCCGCCGCCCGGCCGAGCAGCACCGCCGTATCGTCGTCGGCCACCGGCACCAGCGCCGCCGCCACCTCCGGCAGATCGACCGGGGTGGCGGTCGGCAGCCACGCTTCCAGCGCCTGCTTGCCGCCGCGCAAGGACAGCCCGCCGAGCGCCAGCGCCGCCGCGCGGGCCACCAGTGGCGCCGGATCGGTCAGCAATCCTTCCAGCAGTGGCGCCGTCTCTCGCAGCCGCAGAGCCCGGGCCAAGCGGCAGGCGGCGGCGCGCACGGCGGCATCCTCGTGCCGCAGGTGCCGGCGGGCGAGCGGCGCTGCCGGGCGATGGCGGACGGCGGCCAGCACCTCCAGCGCCAGGGCCAGCGATTCGGGCGACAAGGCATCAAGGGTGGCGAGGTCGGTCACCGCCGTGGCGCATGCCGGATCGGCCACCGCCGCCAGCCCCCGCAGGGCGGCCCTCATCTCCGGTGCCGCCGCCTCGCGGTCGAAGCCGGCGAAGCGGTGGGCAAGGCGCAACAGCACCGGCCCGGCCGCCCGCTCGCGCCGTTCCCCCAAGGCGTCCGCCAAGGCCACGAACGCGGCCATGGCCGGGCGGTCGGCGTCCAGC
>JAEWWF010000153.1 GCA_023396465.1 Pseudomonadota bacterium | reverse complement strand
GGGCGGCTGCGGGCACGTCCTTGAACAGCGCATCGACGCTCTCGGCCCCGATGACCTGGAGCATGGCCTGCCGGTCGGCATCGGTGAGGGGAAGGTATCGCATGGGGATCGGTTCCTGCGTGTGGGGGCGCGGGAGACGGGGGCGGCGGCGGGTGCGTTAGCCACCAAGACACCAAGTACACCAAGAGACTGCGCAGGCTGCGCCGGCACCGCGCTGTGCCGAACACCCTCATGAGGGAGCGTGAGGGAGGCGAGCCTCCCTCGCATTGCATTGCCGCGCAGCGGCAACCTTGGTGTTCTTGGTGTCTTGGTGGCTATACTGCCCGGCGCGCCGGCCCGTACTCCACCGCAGCCTTACAGCGACGCCACGTAGTCGTCGTAGGCGGCCTGGTCCATCAGGCCGTCGGTGTCCGGTTCGCCATCAAGCTTGATGCGATAGAACCAGCCGTCGCCGAAGGGGTCGAGGTTGATGGTGCCGGGGCTGTCGGGCAGGGCCTTGTTGAAGGCGACCACCTCGCCGCCGAGAGGGCTGTAGACCTCGCTGGCGGCCTTCACCGATTCCACCACCGCGGCCTCCCCGCCCTTGGCGAGCGTGCGGCCGACTTCCGGCAGTTCCACGAACACCACGTCGCCCAGCTGTTCCTGGGCGTAGTGGCTGATGCCGACGGTGGCGGTGTTGTCGTCCTCGACGCGGATCCACTCGTGATCCTTGGTAAACCACATGGTCATGTGATGCTCATCCCCTGTAATAACGCTGTTCGACGAAGGGCAGGGCGACAACGCGCGCCGGCTGCGGCTTGCCCCGCACGAGAAGGGTGACGGCCGTGCCGGGTTCGGCGAAGGCGGTCTCGACAGTGCCCATGGCGACCGGGCCGCCGACCGTCGGGCCGAAGCCGCCCGAGGTGATCTCGCCGATGCGGCGGCCGCTGTCATCCTGGATTTCGGTGTGGGCGCGGGCGGGAGCCTTGCCCTCGGGCAGGATGCCGACGCGGGTGCGGGCGACGCCCTCCGCCAGCTGGCGCCGGATGATGTCGGCGCCGGGGAAGCCGCCTTCGTCGCGGCGGCGCTTCTGCATGGCCCACACCAGGGCGCCTTCCACCGGCGTGGTGGTGGTGTCGATGTCCGACCCGTAGAGGCAGAGGCCGGCTTCCAGGCGCAGGCTGTCGCGGGCGCCGAGGCCGATCGGCGCCACGTCCGGCTGTTCCAGGATGTGGCGGGCGAGATGCTCGGCCTGATCGGCCGGCACGGAGATCTCGAAGCCGTCCTCGCCGGTGTAGCCGGAGCGGGTGACGAAGCAGGGGATGCCGTTCACCTCCAGCTTGCCGGCCGACATGAAGGTCATGGCGGTGGAGGCCGGCGCCAGATGCTCCATCACCTTGGCGGCGCCGGGGCCTTGCAGGGCGAGCAGGGCGCGGTCCTCCAGCACCTCCACGGTCACGCCCCGGGGTTCCAGGTGGCGCTTCAGGTGGGCGAAATCGGCGTCCTTGCAGGCGGCGTTGACCACCAGCATCAGACAGTCGCCGGCGTTGGACACCATCAGGTCATCCAGGATGCCGCCGGCGTCGTTGGTGAACAGGGTATACCGCTGGCGGCCCGGCTTCAGTTCCAGGATGTTGCTCGGCACCAGGGTTTCCAGCGCCCGCGCCACCGCCTCCACGCTGCCGCCGGTCAGGCGGCACTGGCCCATGTGGCTGACGTCGAACAGGCCGGCATGGGCCCGCGTGTGCAGGTGTTCGTTGAGGATGCCCATGGGGTACTGCACGGGCATGGAATAACCGGCGAACGGCACCATCTTCGCCCCCAACTCGCGGTGCAGCGAGTCGAGTGGCGTGGTGCGCAAGGCATCGCCGGCAGCAGGGGTGTCCGACATGCGGCCCTCCGACAGCCAAGGCATCGCACCGCCGGCCGGATGGCCTGCGGCAGGTGATGCCCCCCTCTGTCTCAGGACCTGAAAGATTCACCGGCCCGGGGCCGGCTTACTTCGTCGGTGGGGTGATCGTGGCGCCGTAGAGAAGGGACGCCGGACGATGACCCGCTTTCCAGAGCGTCCCCCTGAACCACGCGGTCCTTGTTGCCTGAGAGTTTCCGGGGGCGGTTGCTCCTTCGGCGCCGGTACGGACCGATCTCTCCCGCGTGGCGGATCGGGACGGGACCAGTGTAGAGGACTGGCGGCGGCCGTCAATGGCGGCGTTGCGGCCGTGTGTGTCCGGCCTCCGCCTGCTCCGCCGCGCGGCGCGACAGCCGTCGCCGGATCGGCTATAAGCGGCCCTCGCCCTTCCTCCGCTGGAGCATCGCCATGTCGCGCCCGCCGCGCCGCCCCGCCGGCCCGTCCCGTTTCGCCGCTTCCGCCGGCGGCGGCCGTTCGTCCGCCGGTCCCCGCTCCCTGGCGGGCGGCCCGCGCAAGCGGGGTCCCGGTGGTAGCGCCCCGCCGGAGAAGCGCGATGCCTCCGACTTCGTCCGCATCACCGGCCTGCCGGCGGTGGCGGCGGTGTTCGAGCGTGATGCCGGCCGGGTCGAGCGCCTGTTTTTCGAGCAGCGGCTGGCCGGCAAGGTCGGTCCCTGGACCCATCACATGGCCTCCCGCCGCAAGCCTTACCGCATTGTTGAGGCCGAGGAACTGGCGCGCATCGCCGGCACCACCCTCAACGGCGGCATCGTCGCCGTCTGCCGCCCGCGCGAGGTGGCGCCCCTTGATCCGGCGCGGGCGGCCGAATGGGCGCGCGCCGGCAAGCCGCTGGTGATCCTGGACGGCGTCGGCAATCCCCACAACCTGGGCGCCATCGTCCGCACCATGGCCTTCTTCGGATTGGAGAATCTGGTCATCTCCGACCATCCCGGTCAGGCCGGTCTGTCGGAGGCCGCTCACCGGGTGGCGGAAGGCGGGCTGGAGTGGGTGACCTTGTGGCGGGCGGAGCGTCTGCCGCAGGTGCTGCGCGACCTCAGGCCCGAGTGGCTGACCGTCGCCACCGCCTTGCAGGACGGCCGTTCGCCGACCATCGCCGACCTCAAGGCCGACCGCCGCCCCGTGGCCCTGGTGCTTGGCAACGAAGAGGACGGCCTGCCGCGCGAGACGCTGAAGGCCTGCGAAAAGGTGCTCACCCTGCCAGGATCCGGCCGGGTGCAGTCGCTCAACGTGGCGGCGACGGCGGCCATTCTGGTGCAGGCTTTCGCCGCCGGCTGAGGCTCAGGCACCGGTGATCTCGGCGGTGCGCGCGAAGGTCACGCCCGCCGCCCGCAGGGTCGCCAGGGCGTCGGCACGGCTGCCGTCGAGATCGACGGCGCGGCAGGCGTCTTCCACCAGCACCGCCTCGAATCCCAGGGCGCGGGCGTCCTGGCCGGAGTAATTGACGCAGTAATCGGTGGCCAGTCCGCACAGCAACACCCGCTTGATGCCCTTGTCGTGCAGCCAGCCGGCCAAGCCGGTGGGGGTGCGGCGGTCGTTCTCGAAGAAGGCGGAATAGCTGTCGATCTGCCGCCGCATGCCCTTGCGCACGATCACATGCGCCGGATCGGTGTTCAGCGCCGGGTGAAAGGCGGCACCAGCGGTCCCCTGCACGCAGTGATCGGGCCACAAGACTTGCGGACCATAGTCCAGCTCGATGACCTCGAAGGGCGCGCGGCCGTGGCTGGAGGCGAAGCTGACGTGCCCGGGCGGGTGCCAATCCTGGGTCAGCACCACGGTGGAGACCTGCGCCATCAGGTGGTTGCACAGCGGCACCACCCGGTCGCCCTCGGGCACGGCGAGCGCCCCGCCGGGCGTCGGTGGCGGGTGAGAGGGGGACGGCAGGCATGGGCAAGGCTCTCCAGTCGGGGCGCGAAACGAGGATCAGGCCGGCGGCGGCCGGATGGGGATGACGCTGCGGTGGTCCTGCACCTCCACCGTCGCCTGGGACTGCCGCAGCCGCCCGGCATCCAGCGGCCGCAAGGTTGCCTCCGCCCTGTCGTCGGCGACGGCATAGGACACCCCCGGCGCCCATTGCCCCACCGCCGCCGCCACCGCCTGCCGCAGCACGCGCGGCAGCACCGTCGCCAGCTCGGCGCCGCTGTCTTCCGCCTGCCGCGCCGCGTCCGGCAGGGTGGCGCTGACCAGGGTGCCGA
>JAEWWF010000019.1 GCA_023396465.1 Pseudomonadota bacterium | reverse complement strand
GATGAAGTTGTCGGCCACCGCCAGGGCGTAGACGAAGCCCGAGCACACCGCCTGGACGTCGAAGGCCGGGCCGCCGGGGCACCCGAGGCGCGCCTGCACCTTGACGGCGGTGGCCGGGAAGGTGTTGTCCGGAGTGGCAGTGGCAACGATGATCAAATCCACGTCCGACGGGTCGACGTCGGCATGACGCAGAGCATCCAGTGCCGCCGCCGTGGCAAGATCACTGGTGGTCTCGCCATCGGCGGCGATGTGCCGACTGCGGATGCCGGTGCGTTCGACGATCCACTCGTCGGTGGTCTCGACCTTCTGCGCAAGTTCCGCGTTGGTGACGACCCGCCGCGGCAGATAAGCGCCGCAGCCGACAATGACGGACCGATAGACCATGCTCATCCCGAAACGACTGATGATGGGGCGACTGCCGGCACGGGGTCCGGCTGGGCGGCGAGACGGGTGCATTCCTCGCGGATGCGATCGTTCAGGCGGTTGCGGATGAGATCGACCGCCACGCCGATGGCATTGGCGAATCCAACGGCATCCGTGCCGCCATGGCTTTTCACGCAGATGCCGTTCAGGCCGATCAGCATGGCGCCGTTGTAGCGCCGCGGATCGGTACGCTGCCGCACCTTGGCGAGCGCCCCCTTGGCCAGCAGGTAGCCGATACGGGCCAGCAGCGAGCTGCCGAAGGCATCCTTCAGAAACTTGGTGTAGAGCTTGGCGGTGCCTTCCGCCGTCTTCAGGGCAACGTTGCCGGTGAATCCGTCGGTGACCACCACGTCCACGGTGCCGGCGCCGATATCATCCCCTTCCACGAAGCCGTGGAAGCGCATGTTGAGCGGATGCTCCCGCAGGATGCGGTGAGCTTCGCGCAACGCATCGGTGCCCTTCAGGTCTTCCGAACCGATGTTCAGAAGCCCGATGGATGGCTGGACATGACCGAGCAGGCACCGGGCGAACACCTCGCCCATGATGGCGAACTCGACCAGATTGTTGGCCTGCACCTCCGTATTGGCGCCGAGGTCGAGCATAATGCTCTCCCCCCGTACCGTCGGGATCATGGTGGCGATGGCCGGCCGATCAATGCCGGGGAGCGTGCGCAGCATAAGCTTCGCCATGGCCATCAGCGCGCCCGTGTTGCCCGCCGAGACGACACCCGCCGCCTCGCCGTCCTTCACGGCCTTGATGGCCAGCCCCATGCTGGAGGTTCGCCCGGCCCGCACCGCCTGCGACGGCTTGGTGTCGCCGGAGATGACCTGATCGGTATGCCGCAGGGTGACGCGATCCCTCAGCTCCTGCGGCACGAGCGGGGCAATGCGCCGCTCGTCACCGAACAGAAGATAATGGACCTCGGGATAACGCTTGTGCGCTATCTGCATCCCCTCGATAACCATATGAGGGGCGTGATCGCCCCCCATGGCATCAAGAGACAGGGTGAGCCGCTCGCTCACTTGTGTCGCACCTTCCGTGGCTTCCACAATGCACGCCGCGAGGCGCTCAAGCCTCGGCGGTAGCGACGACCTCACGGCCGTCGTACTGGCCGCAGGAGGTGCACACATGGTGCGGCAGCTTCAGCTCGCCACAGTTCGGGCACTCATGGGCGTTGACGGCGCCCAGGCTGTGGTGGGCGCGGCGCATGTCGCGGCGGGACTTGGAGGTCTTCTTCTTGGGAACGGCCATTTTCTGCTAACTCCAGTTAAGGGGCCACGGGAAAGCCAGCTTATTTAGCGGAAAAGAGTCCGGGCGGCAAGCCGTGGGGCACGTCTGTTTCAGTGGCTTTTTTTCCGCAGCGCGGCAAGTGCCGAGAACGGGGTGTTGGGCAGCGTATCCGGGCCATCCAGTTCCACCCCCTTGGGAGCGGTCACGGCGGCACCGGGTTTGCGCGGGAAGGGATCGAGCGCCAGCGCCAGATGCTCCGCCACCGCCTCGCCGATATCCACCATGCCGGCGGCGTCGAAGGGCTCGGGCGGATCGCTGGCTTCCGCATCGAGGTGGATTTCCTGGCCGGGTCGATACGTGTCCGCCGCCGGACCGTACAGCATCTCGAAGCGGTCTTCCACCCGCGTGGGGAACGGATCGAGCGTCACGACGCAGGTCTGGGTCACAGCGGCCGCAAAGCTGGCGGTCAGGCGCACCAGCGGGCCACCCGCCACCAGCTTGAGGTGATACTCAGCGGTCAGGGACTCGATGGAGGGCAAACCGAGCCGCTCCGCCAGGGCGGCGCGCTCGGCCTCGGTGGCCTCCACGGTGCCGACGAAGCCGTCGGGCGGCAGACGGTCGGGGGAGTGCTGGCGGCTGAATTCCGGCGTGCCGGCATCGGTGGTCATGACTGCATCTCTTTGTCGGCAACGGGAGGGAATGGCCCACTTTCGGCCGTCAACGCCTCCAGAGGCTGAGGCGCCAGGCGAGCCGCCAGATCTTCCATATAGGACGCCAGCGCATCGACCGCAGCATCCGAGGCATCGGTGTTGCGGTAAACATTTTCACGCAACGCCCGACGCAGCGCCTCGCGACCGCCGGCCAACCCCTCCTCGTAGGCGCCGCCGCGGCCATAGAAAGCCCGCGCCATGCCCTTGACATGCTTGCCCACCGACAGGTCGCCCACGCCCATCTCCCGCAAGGAGCGGTCCATGTCGAGGAACATGACGTCGAAAATATCTTGCGCCAGATCCTGCCCTTCGCCGGGCAGCGCGCCCATGCGGCGGAACAGCAGGTGGGCGTGGATGACGATCATGTCGAAACGGCCGTCCACCGTGTCGGGAACCTCGGCGGTGTCATAGAACCAGCCGTCGCGGGCCCGGTTCACCAGCCGCACGTAGATATCCTCGGCGAGGCGGCGACGGCGGCGCCGGGCGGCGGAAAAGCGGTCGAAGATCATGCGGGTCAGCGTCCGGGTGGCAGGGATGGTCGGGGGATGTTCCGTCCGACCGCCAATGTGTGATACATGCAGCGGGTCAGAGGACGACGCAAGGGCCGCTGCCGGTTCTCTATCAGGGATCGCCGGCCCGCGACAAGATTTGGGTGAGAGCCGCATGATCAACCTTCCCCGCCCTGCCCGCCCGATGGCCCGCCTGCTGCTGGCCGCCGCCGTGGCGGTCGGTCTCGCGGCATGCGCCGCCGACATCGCGCCGCGCGGCAACGAACCGCCGGCCGAGTTGCTGGCGCAGGTGAAGCCCGGCGAACAGACTCGCGGCGACGTCCGCGCCATGCTGGGGTCGCCATCCACCGTCTCGGCCTTCGGCGATGAAACCTGGTATTACATCAGCGCCCAGACCACCCAGTGGGCTTATGAAGCCACCGAGGAACTGGACCGCAAGGTGGTCGCCATCTCGTTCGACGACCGTGGCATCGTCAAGGACGTGCAGGTGCGCGGCAAGGACGCCGGACGCGACGTGGAAGTGGTCGACCGGACCACGCCCACCCCCGGCCGCGATGAGACCATCATCCAGCAGTTGCTCGGCAACCTTGGCCGCTTCAACAAGGAAATGGGCCGCTGACGCTGGCCTCCTGACAGCCACGGCCCCGCAGGCACGACAAGAAGAAGGCTCCGCCGCCTGACCTGGCCGCGGAGCCTTTGCTTCATGTGGGACGCACGCCCTCAGCCAGCGATGAGGGCCAGCAGCAGGATCGCCACGATGTTGGTGATCTTGATCATCGGGTTGACGGCCGGACCGGCGGTGTCCTTGTACGGATCGCCGACGGTGTCGCCAGTGACGGCGGCCTTGTGAGCATCCGAGCCCTTGCCGCCATGGTTGCCGTCCTCGATGTACTTCTTGGCGTTATCCCAGGCGCCACCGCCGGAGGTCATGGAGATGGCGACGAACAGCCCGGTGACGATGGTCCCAAGCAGCATGGCGCCAAGCGCCGTGAACGCCTGCGCCTGGCCGACGAACAGCCACACCAGCAGATACAGGACGATGGGCGACAGCACCGGCAGCAGCGACGGCACGACCATTTCCTTGATCGCGGCCTTGGTCAACATGTCGACGCAACGGCCGTACTCGGGCTTGCCGGTGCCATCCATGATGCCGGGAATGTCGCGGAACTGCCGGCGCACTTCCACCACCACGGCTCCCGCCGCCCGGCCGACCGCCTGCATACCCAGAGCCCCGAACAGGTAGGGCATCAGGCCGCCGATGAAAAGGCCGATGACCACGAACGGGTCGGACAGGGCGAAGCTGACATCAAGATCCGGGAAGTAGTGTCCGAGATCCTCGACATAGGCAGCGAACAGCACCAGCGCCGCCAGACCGGCGGAGCCGATGGCATAGCCCTTGGTGACTGCCTTGGTGGTATTGCCGACGGCGTCCAGGGCGTCCGTCGTCTTGCGGACATCCGCCGGCAGGTCGGCCATCTCGGCGATGCCGCCGGCATTGTCGGTGACCGGTCCGTAGGCGTCGAGCGCCACCACCATGCCCGCCAACGCCAGCATCGTGGTCGCCGCCACGCCGATGCCGTAGAGGCCGGCGAGTCCGTAGGACAACAAAATGCCGAAGACGATCACCACCACCGGTGCCGCCGTCGCCTCCATGGAGATCGCGAGCCCCTGGATGACGTTGGTGCCGTGACCGGTTTGCGAGGCGGCCGCGACACTGCGCACGGGACGGAAGGCGGTGCTGGTGTAATACTCGGTGATCCACACGATCAGGCCGGTGACCACCAGCCCGACCACGGCGCAGCCGATGAGGTCGAGATCGGTGACCACCCGTCCCGCCGAGTCCTCGATGCCGCCGGAGAATCCGAACAGGAAGCCGGTGGCCAGCGCGATCAACACCACGGACAGCAGCCCGGTGGCGACAAGACCCTTGTACAAGGCCTTCATGATGTTGGTGTCACCGGTGCCGAGCTTGACGAAGTAGGTGCCGACCACCGACGCCAGGATGCACACGCCGCCGATCAGCAACGGGTAGACCATGGTCGCCATCTGGGCGTCACCGGTGAAGAAGATGGAGCCGAGCAGCATGGTCGCGACCACGGTGACGGCGTAGGTCTCGAACAGGTCGGCGGCCATGCCGGCGCAGTCGCCGACGTTGTCGCCGACGTTGTCAGCGATGACGGCAGGGTTGCGCGGATCGTCCTCGGGAATGCCGGCCTCGACCTTGCCGACCAGGTCGGCGCCGACATCGGCGCCCTTGGTGAAGATGCCGCCGCCCAGACGGGCGAAGATGGAAATGAGCGACGCCCCGAACGACAGCGCCACCAGCGCCTCGATCACCGGACGGCTCTCCAGCCCGAACAGCAGCAGGATGCCGAAGTAGACGGCAACCCCCAGCAGACCGAGCCCGACCACCAGCATGCCGGTGACGGCCCCGGACCTGAAGGCGACCGACAAAGCTTGCTCAAGGCCGCCGCTGCGTGCCGCCTCGGTGGTGCGAACATTGGCGCGCACCGAGATCAGCATGCCGATGAAGCCGGCGACACCCGACAGGATCGCCCCCAGGAAGTACCCGATGGCGACATGGAACCCGAGCCTGAGCCCAAGCAGGATCCCGATGACGACGCCGACGATGGCGATGGTGCGGTACTGGCGGTGAAGGTATGCCTCGGCGCCTTCCTGGATGGCCCGCGCGATGGACACCATGCGCTCGGTGCCGGTCGGCAGGGCAAGGATGGCGCGACTCGAATAGGCGCCATAGGCGACCGCGACAATTCCGCAAAGAATGACGAAAATAATGGTACCGGCCATTAGAAAGCCCTCCCCCTTTTTCGCTGGGCGAAAAGGTCAGGCCCGCTCCGGCCCGCGGTGCGGCGCCTCGCCGGAATGGCGAATCGTCGGGGCCGCGCAGGACAGCGGAAGACTGCCAGAGGTGACAAGCAGTTGCAACGGCAGATAAATCCCGCACCCTATTTCAGTAGGGGTTTATTTGGGGAAGGAATGATGCCGTATTTCCCCGAGGGGATAGCCAATTAGCCGACTACTGCATCCACTTGGATAGTCCTACCGAAAAATCCGGACAGCAACATTGCCAAACTGCCAGGAAAACCCGGGATACCAAAGGGTTAGGTGGCACGATCAAAGGCAGCGATGAACAGAACCTCCCGCACCACGCCTGGCCCCACCACCCGTTCGGCCACCGCTTTCAGCCGCACCTTGGTTTCCGGCAGGTCGATGTCGGGATGCTCGCGCATCCACAGGGGGTACCACTGGTGCAGGTAGCGGATGAAGGCATCGTGAAGCACCGGCATGCGGCTGGTCACCTCTCCGCCGGTACCGGGGGTGACTTCAAGCCGCAGGTCGAAGTAGATCTGACGGTGCAGGGTGCCGTCTTCCAGGATGATTGGGACCACGAAAGGGGCAATGTTGACGTAATCCGGGCGTGGCGGCGGCGGTTCCACCGGGGTGGCCGCCTGTTGCTGCGCCGCCGGGTCCGGGCCGATGCCAAGGCCGAGCACATCGGGGGCCAGCCCGAAGGCGACAAGCCCGACGAACGAGGCGCCACCCAGCAACACCAGCGCGAAAACCACCAGAAGCAATCGCTTCATACCCGCCGTCCCCCTTCCCCTCCTGGGCCCACCAGCGGGCTAGAAGTGCCGCCAACTGGCATCGTCACCGGCTGGCTCCGGTATTCCGCCCGCCCACCGCACCATGACACCGCCGCCAGCGACCATGGCGCCGATCGCCGACACCGATACACCGGCCTGACGAGCCGCCTCCTCGGCCTCCGCCACCCGGTCCGGCGCCACGGTGAACAGCAACTCGTAGTCGTCGCCGCCGCACAGCACCGCTGACCGCAGCACCGACTCGTCGATTGCCACCGCCACCCGTGCCGCCACCGACAGCGGCACCCTCTCCACGTCCACCACCGCGCCCAGACCCGAAGCCCGGCATATATGACCAAGGTCGCCCAGCAATCCGTCGGACACATCCAGGCAGGCTCGCGCCACCCCGGCCAGCGCCGGGCCAAGGCTCACCCGTGGTCGTGGCAGGCGGTAGCGATCGATGAGAAAGTCCCGGTCAGCAGCCTCAAGCCCGGCGCAGCGGCCACGCTGAACCGCCAGCCCGAGGGCGCCGTCGCCGATGGTGCCGGAAACCATCAGCACGTCGCCGTCCTGCGCCGCGTCGCGCCGCAACGCCAAGCCCGCCGGTACCTGCCCCACCGCCGTGACGGTGATGGTCGCAGGCCCTGGCGTCGCCACCGTGTCGCCGCCGATCACCGGAACGCCGAATGCCGCCACGTCGGCGGCAAGTCCGGCGGCGAAGCGCTCCACCCAGGCGGCGCCGCCGTCGCGCGGAAAGCAGGCGGCGACCAGAACGCCGACCGGCCGCGCGCCCATGGCGGCGACATCGGATAGATTGACGCGCACGGCTTTGCGGGCGATCAGATCGGGCGGATCGTCGGGCAGGAAATGGACGCCGGCCACCAGGGCGTCGGTGGTGATCACCAGTCGATGGCCGGCGGGCAGATCGATCAGCGCGGCATCGTCGCGCAGGTTCAGGGCGCCGGAATAGCCGGCGGCAAGCGGCGCGAACAGGTCGGCGATGAGGTCGAACTCACCCCTGCCGGCCATGACCACCGCCGTCGCGGCCGCGCTCCATCTCGTCCGGCCGGATCACCCGCGCCAGACGGTCGAGCACGGCATTGACCAGCCGCGTCTCCGGTCCGGCATAGAAGGCGTGCGCCACGTCGACGTATTCGTTGATGGCGACGCGCGGCGGCACGTCGGTCCGCTCCTGGATCTCGAAGCAGCCGCAGCGCAGGATTTCGCGCACGGTGTTCTCCAGGCGGTCCCACTGCCAGCCCGACGTCAGCGACTGACCGAGGATGCCGTCGATCTCGTCGGACCGCGCCAGCACGCCCCGCACCAGCGACACGAACAGTTCATGATCGAAGTCGATAAGGCTGGTGACCTTCTCTTCCTCGGTATCGGGATCGACCTCCACCGCCTCACCGCCCATGCGCCCTTCCAGGAAGTCGCGGATGACGTCGTTGGGGTCCTGCTCGCCGACATGGATCATGTAGAGCGCCTGGACGGAGGCCAGGCGCGCGGCCGAACGGCGACGGGCGCCGCCACCGGGCAGACGCACCTTTCGCAGCTTCGGGGTTTCGGGCGTGTTCACGGGGCTATCGGACATCCGTTGCGGGCTCACAGGCCCATCTCGCGTTTCACCTGGATCATGCGCATGGCCGCACGGGCCGCCTGACCCCCGAAGTTACGCCCATCGACACGGGCGCGCTCCCACGCCTGATCGCGGGTGCGGCAGGTCAGGATACCATTGCCGAGGGCCAGCGAGTACTGAAGCACGAGATCGCTGACGCCGCGCATGGACTCGGTGCAGACATGCTCGTAGTGGTCGGTCTCGCCCTTGATGGAGCAGCCGAGGACGACATAGCCCGAGAAGCGGAAGTCAGTCGCCCGCAGTTCCATGGCACGCACGGCGAAGCGGATCACCGCCGGAATCTCCAGGATGCCGGGTACGATGATGCGCTTGTAGCCGGCGCCCTGGGCGGTCAGCTCCTGCACCGCGCCCTTCACCAGCTGGTCGGCGATGTCTTCGTAGAAGCGCGATTCGACGATGAGGATGCGCGGTCCGGTAGCCATTACTCTGTTTCCTCGTGCGCGGGGATTGGCCGTTGTTCCACCACCCGCAGGCCATACCCGTCAAGTCCGATGATGTGCTTCGGGGTGTTCGACAGAAGGATCATGTCCTTGACGCCCAGATCGAGCAAGATCTGTGCGCCGACGCCGTAATCAACCAGCCGCGCCGACTCGCCCTTGCCGGAGAGGCGCTCGCGCACCCGGTCGGACAGGCTGGTGGGCAGCGGCTCGCGCACCAGCACCACCACGCCGCGGCCGTGCTCGGCCACCTCCTGCATGGCGGTGTGCAGCTGGCGACCCTTGCCGGCATGGCTATCGCCCAGCACGTCGTCGAGCACGTTGAGGGCATGCATGCGCACCATCACCGGTTCGTCCCCGGTGATATCACCCTTCACCAGGGCGATATGTTCCGCATAGGCAACGGTGTTGACGTAGACGATCATCCGCCAGTCGCCGCCCCACACGCTCTGGAACGCCATCTCGGCATCGCGGCGGACGATCTTGTCCTTGCGGCGGCGGTAGGCGATCAGATCGGCGATGGTGGCGATCTTCAGGCCGTGCAACTGGGCGAACTGCACCAGATCCGGCATGCGGGCCATGGTGCCATCGTCGTTCATGATCTCGCAGATCACCCCAGCCGGGTGAAGGCCCGCCAGCCGCGCCACGTCCACCGCCGCCTCGGTATGACCGGCGCGCACCAGCACGCCGCCGTCGCGGGCGCGCAGCGGGAAGATGTGGCCGGGCATGGCGATGTCTTCCTTGCCCTTGGTCGGGTCGATGGCGACGGCGACGGTGCGGGCGCGGTCGCTGGCGGAAATGCCCGTGGTCACCCCTTCCTTGGCCTCGATGGAGACGGTGAAGGCGGTGGCCAGCCGCGACTGGTTGTGGCTCTGCATCATCGGCAGGCCGAGTTCGTCGCAGCGGTCGCTGGTCAGCGTCAGGCAGATCAGGCCGCGGCCGTGCTTGGCCATGAAGTTGATGGCATCGGGGGTGGCCATCTGCGCCGGGATCACCAGGTCGCCCTCGTTCTCCCGGTCCTCGTCGTCCACCAGGATGAACATGCGGCCGTTGCGGGCGTCTTCGATGATCTCCTCGATGGAGGAGAGATACTCGGTGTAGGGCACGGTCAGTCCTTTTCGAGAAGCCGGGCGACGTAACGCGCCAGCATGTCGATTTCCATGTTCACTTCGTCGCCCACGCGGTAGGCGCCGAAGGTGGTGACCTCTTGCGTATGCGGAATGATGTTGACGCCGAAACGGGCGCCCTCGACCTCGTTCACCGTCAGCGACACACCATCAAGCGCCACCGAACCCTTGGGGGCAACGAACTTGCGCAGCGCCGCCGGCACCTCGAAGACATAGCGCTTGCTTTCGTTCTCGTCACGAATATCGACCACCCGCGCCACGCCGTCTACGTGTCCGGAGACGATATGCCCACCCAGTTCGTCGCCGATCTTCATGGCGCGCTCGAAATTGACCTTGCGACCCGGCTGCCAGCCGCCGAGCGTCGTCTTCGACAGGGTCTCGTCGCTGGCCTGCACGACGAACCAGTCGGCGCCCTTGTCGATCACCGTCAGACAGACGCCATTGCAGGCGATGGACGCGCCCATGTCGACGGTGGACAGGTCATAGCGGGTCGCGAAGGTGAACCGGGTGTCGCCGCCCGGCTGCCGGTGAACCTCGCGCACGGTGCCGAGGTCGGTGATGATGCCGGTGAACATGGTCAGCGTCTCCCCAGGACTTCCAGAATATCGTCGCCGATGCGGGTGAGCGAAACCGGGGCAAAATCGGGGGCATCGGCCAGCCGGTCAAGGGCCAAGTCGCCCACCGCCGCCCGTCCGTCGCCGCCGATCACCCGGCCGGCTCGAAACCACGCCAGACGATCCACCATGCCGGCCCGCAGCAGGCTTGCCGCCACCTGCCCGCCGCCCTCGGCCAGCACGCGGGTGACGCCGCGCGCCGCCAGCGCATGCAGGGCGGCTTCGGCGGAGGGGTGGCCGCTGTCGTCGCAGGCCACCTCCAGCACCTCCACACCCAGATCGCGCAGGCGGGCGAGCGCCGCCGGCGCGTGGCCTTCCCGCGTCACCAGCCACAGCGGAACCTGCCGCGCCGACCGCACCAGCCGGCTGTCGGCGGACAGGCGCAAGGCGCCATCCAGCACCACCCGCACCGGCGATCGCTCCATCAGCCCCGGCAGGCGGCAGGTGAGTTCGGGATCGTCGGCCAGCGCGGTGCCGGAGCCGATGAGGATGGCGTCATGTGCCGCTCGCAGCAGATGGCCGCGCAGGCGGGCCTCGGCGCCGGTGATCCACTTGCTGTCGCCGTTGGCAAGCGCGATGCGGCCATCCAGCGTGGTGGCGCATTTCAGCGTCACCAGCGGGCGGCCCTGTCGCACCCGCAGGAAGAAGCCGGCGTTCAGCGCCTCCGCCTCGTCGCGCAGAACGCCTTCGATCACCTCCACCCCCGCCTCGCGCAGGCGGGCGAGGCCGCGGCCGGAGACGCGCGGGTCTGGGTCGACGGCGGCCGCCACCACCCGCGCCACGCCCGCCTTCACCAGGGCATCGGCGCAGGGCGGCGTCTTGCCGTAGTGGCTGCACGGTTCCAGCGAGACATAGACGGTGGCGCCCGCCGCCGTGGCGCCAGCCATGGCCAGAGCCACCGGCTCGGCGTGGGGGCGGCCGCCCGGTTGGGTGACGCCGCGCCCGACGACGCGGCCGTGGCGGACGATGACGCAGCCGACCGTCGGGTTCGGCCACACCCGGCCGAGGCCACGACGCGCCAGGGCCAGCGCCGCCCGCATGTGGCGGTGCATCTCGTCCGGCGACGGCGCTGGATCGGCCGAGGTGACGGCGGAACCGGCGGTCACGGCCTCATTCGCCTCCCAGCTTTTCCACGAAGTCTTCAAAATCCTTCGCTTCGCGGAAGTTCTTGTAGACCGACGCGAAACGCACGTAGGCCACCTGATCGAGCCCTTGCAGGGCCTCCATGACCATTTCACCGATCATGCTCGACGGGATCTCGGTCTCGCCGGAGCTTTCCAGACGGCGCTGAATGCCATTGACGATCCGCTCGATCCGCTCCTCGTCCACCGCCCGCTTGCGGCAGGCGATGCGGATGGAACGGGCGAGCTTCTCCCGCTCGAAGGGGATGCGCTGGCCGTTGCGCTTCACCACCGTCAGCTCGCGCAGTTGCACGCGCTCGAAGGTGGTGAAGCGGGACTCGCAGGAGGGGCAGTACCGGCGCCGACGGATGGCCGAATTGTCCTCCGTCGGACGCGAGTCCTTCACCTGGGTGTCGTCGTGGCCGCAGAACGGACAGCGCATGTCGGTCTCCCCCTCTAGCCCCGGCGGCGCTGCGGCCTCACAGCCCCTGATAAATGGGGAAGCGACGGCACAGGTCTTCGACGCGCGCCCGAACCGACGCCTCCACGACCGAGTTGTCGTCGCGGTTGGCGGCCAGACCATCCAGCACCTCGACGATCATCTCGCCGACCTGGGTGAACTCGGCGACGCCGAAGCCGCGGGTGGTGCCGGCCGGGGTGCCGAGACGCACGCCCGAGGTCACCATCGGCTTTTCCGGGTCGAAGGGAATGCCGTTCTTGTTGCAGGTGATGCCGGCGCGCTCCAGGCTGTGCTCGGCGATGTTGCCGGTCAGCGCCTTGGGCCGCAGGTCCACCAGCATGAGGTGGGTGTCGGTGCCGCCGGAGACGATCTCCAGCCCGCCGCGCACCAGGGTGTCGGCCAGGACGCGGGCATTCTCGACGATGCTGGCGGCGTACTGCTTGAACTCCGGCTTCAGCGCCTCGCCGAAGGCCACCGCCTTGCCGGCGATGACATGCATCAGCGGGCCGCCCTGGAGACCGGGGAACACCGCCGAGTTGATCTTCTTGCCGATGTCCGGGTTGTTGGACAGGATCATGCCGCCGCGCGGGCCACGCAGGGTCTTGTGGGTGGTGGTGGTCACCACGTCGGCATAGGGCAGCGGGCTCGGGTGGGCGCCACCGGCCACCAGGCCGGCGAAGTGCGCCATGTCGACCATGAACAGCGCCCCCACCTTGTCGGCGATCTCGCGGAAACGCTTGAAGTCGATCACCCGCGGATAGGCGGAGCCACCGGCGATGAGCAGCTTCGGCTTGTGCTCGACGGCCAGACGCTCGACCTCGTCGAAGTCGATGCGGGCATCCTGACGGCGCACACCATACTGCACCGCATTGAACCACTTGCCCGACTGCGCCGGGGCGGCGCCGTGGGTAAGGTGGCCGCCGGCGGCGAGGCTCATGCCCATGATGGTGTCGCCGGGCTTCACCAGGGCCATCATGACGGCGCCGTTGGCCTGGGCGCCGGCGTGCGGCTGAACGTTGACGTACTCGCAGTCGAACAGCGCCTTGGCGCGCTCGATGGCAAGGTTCTCGGCGATATCGACAAACTCGCAGCCGCCGTAGTACCGCTTGCCGGGATAACCCTCGGCGTACTTGTTGGTCAGCACCGAGCCCTGGGCTTCCAGCACGGCGCGGGAGACGATGTTCTCCGACGCGATCAGCTCGATCTGGTTCTGCTGACGGCCCAGTTCGAGGTCGAGGGCTTTCTTGATGTCGGGATCGGCCTCGGCCAGCGAGGCGCCGAAGAAGCTGGTGGCGGACATCGGTACGATCATCCTTACGTGGGAGGCGGTAACTGCGGGGCGGTGCCGCCGATTTAACCCGGCCGGCTCATCTTTTCAACGCGACGGGCGTGGCGGCCACCTTCGAACGCAGTGTCGAGGAAAAGCCCCAGGCAGTCGCGGGCCACTTCCGGCCCGATGGTGCGACCGCCCAGCACCAGCACGTTGGCATCGTTGTGCTGCCGTGCCATGCGGGCGGTGAAGGCATCATGAACCAACGCCGCCCGTACATGGGAATGGCGGTTGGCGGCGATGGAAATGCCGATGCCGGTGCCGCAGATGAGAACGCCACGACCGGCACGCCCCTCTTTCAAGGCTGCCGCCATGGCATCGGCATAGTCGGGATAGTCCACCGACTCGGAGGAATTGGTGCCGAGATCAAGAACGGACAGACCCCGCTTCTCCAGGTCCGCCTTGAGAAGGGTCTTCAGTTCCAGGCCGCCGTGGTCGGAGGCGATGGCGATGGGGTCGGACATGGCGCGTCGCTTCTGCTCGGGGGAAGAGGATTGCGGGACTGTTACCATATGTCTGACGCCCATGCCAGCACGGCCACGAGATCAAGCAGTGGGGCAATGGCGTGGCACGTTCCGCCGCCGTGCGCCCCGCCCGCGGCGACACCGCCTGTCGCCCGCGTATGCGCCAATACTAAAGTACAGGTATTGCCAGAAAATCCTTCGGCCTCCCGGACAGGGTATTACTTCCAATGGCAGACCCGAAAGCTCTGCCCCCACGGCCTAGAGGCTTATTCGCAAACCGGCCCCACCTTCATCAGAATTGCTTTTACTGCGCCTAAACCGCAGACAAAGTATTTATTTATTTCGTCACGATCCGTAACCAATTGACAGGATGTTGGAAAACAAGAAGTATGTGACCACTGGCCGAATCGGATGGGGGAACCGGTGAATTCGGTGGCGCGGAAAGTTACGGCGCCGGCCGGCGGGAAACCGAAACTGCCGAATAAGCAGACAGAAATTGAACTGGTGACAAGATGACTGAAAGCCGGATTGAGGAAGCCAACCGTGACGACATGCTCCGCATGGCGGTTGACGTGGTCGCCGCCTACGTGAGCAAGAACAGCTTGCCGGGCAGCCAGATTCCGGAGTTGATCCAGACCGTCTATTCCGCTCTGGCGGCCCTGTCGCGTCTGGAAGCTCCGGTGGCCGAGGCCCCGCGCCCGGCGGTGAACCCACGCAAGTCGATCACGCCCGACTACATCATCTGCCTCGAAGACGGCAAAAAGCTGAAGATGCTCAAGCGGCACCTGCGGACCAACTACAACATGACGCCGGATGAGTATCGACTGAAGTGGGGCCTGCCGCCCGATTACCCCATGGTCGCCCCCAATTATGCCGAGCAGCGTTCCGCCTTCGCGAAGAAGATCGGCCTCGGCCGCAAGCCGGCGGAAGACGACAGCCGCCGCCGCGCGAGCAAGTAGGTCAGAGAGGGTGGCGCCGGTCGCGGCCGATCTGCCAACGCCAAAGACATACGGCCGCATCGGAGCACGACGCGGCCGTTGATCTGTTCGGGCTCTCTCGCCCAGGTCGTCAAAGCCCCAAAGGGCTGGCGAGCGAGGTCGGGGTGGCAATGAACGCCCGACCCGACCTCAACGCCGCCGCTTCTCCTCCATCTCGGTGAGCTTGCGGTTGAGCTTGCGCAGGGCGTTCTGTTCCAGCGTGAAACGTGAGTATGTCGCCGGTGCCACGATGGACACCTCGGTATTGCTCGCCACGTCAATGGCCGAACAGCGGGCGACATTGCCGCGAATGGTGATCTCGAACAAAACGTCAGCGGCCCGCCGCTCGGCCATGATGGTCCTCAAGGATGGTCAGATCTCGCCGTCAATCATCTTGATGATGGCGGAGAAGTCCAGCCCGCCGTTGCCCTTGCTGGACATCAGTTGATAGAGCGCCTCCGCCTGAGCACCGAGGGGCGTCGCCGCACCGGCCCGCGAGGCGGCTTCCTGCGCCAGCTTCAGATCCTTCAGCATCATGTCGGCGGCAAAACCGGGGGTGTAGCCCCGGTTGGCCGGCGAGGTCGGCACCGGACCGGGCACCGGGCAGTACGACGTCAGCGACCAGCACTGGCCCGATGCCTTCGACGAAATGTCGAACAGCTTCTGGGCGTCCAGGCCGAGACGCTTGGCGAGCACGAAGGCTTCGGCCACCGACAGCATCTGGATGCCAAGCATCATGTTGTTGCAGATCTTCGCCGCCTGCCCGTTGCCGGGCCCACCGGCGTGGACGATGGCCTTGCCCATCTTTTCCAGGAACGGGCGGGCCTTTTCCACCGCATCGTCACTGCCGCCAACCATGAAGGTCAGAGTGCCGGCCTCGGCGCCACCGACGCCGCCGGAAACCGGCGCGTCGACCATCAGGAAGCCCCGCTTCTCGGCGCTGGCGGTGACGGCGCGCGAGGTGTCGACGTCGATGGTCGAGCAGTCGATCATCAGCGTGCCAGGCCGAGCAGTGGCGAACACCCCATCGGTACCCTCATAGACGTGCGAGACATGCTTGCCGGCCGGCAGCATAGTCACCACCACATCGACGTCACGGGCGGCGTCGGTCACCGTCTCGGCGGCGATGCAGCCGGCGGCCACGGCGCGGTCCACCGACTCCTTGCTGAGATCGAAAGCCTTCACCGTATGGCCGGCCTTGGCCAAGTTGGCCGCCATCGGGCCGCCCATGTTGCCGACACCGATGAAACCGATGGTCGCCATGACGTCTCTCCTCCTGAACGTGTTCTTGTGGATTTGGGACGACGGCCTCCCCTGCCCTAATACATCAGGATCGGCCGCCAGAACGTTGATATTTTTGCCTAATCTACCGCCAGATCATCCTGAGCCAGAGGCGCGAAGAAAGCATCCACCGCGTCCTGGGCGACGGCGTCGAGCGTCGCCGGACTCCACTTCGGGGTGTTGTCCTTGTCCACCAGCAGGGCGCGCACACCCTCGAAAAAGTCGGGCCCCTGCATGAAGCGCTGCGACAAGCGGAACTCGATCTGCATGGCGCGGTCGAACTCCACCTGGGCGCCGACCTGCATCTGGCGGAAGGCCACCTTGGTGGCGGTCGGGCTCTTGGCCAGGATGATGTCGCGGGTCTGGGTCGCCCATTCCGAACCGTCGGCCGCGAGGCGATCCAGGATGTCGTCCACCGATTCGCCGGCGAAGCAGGTGTCGATCAGGTCACGCACCTTGGCGAGCGGCGCCGGCCCCGGCTCCTCGTTGTACATGTCGAGGACGACGGTCACCGCCTGCTGCATCTGATCGGGCGTCTGGGCGCCGGTTTCCGCCTCGCCAAGCGCCTGCAACAGATCGGTCAGCCGGGCGGCGGGAACATAATGGGTGGCGACGCCGGCATAGACACAATCGGCGGCGCGCAGGCGGGCACCGGTGAGCGCCAGATACATGCCGAGCTTGCCGGGCAGACGCGGCAGGAAGTAGGTGCCGCCGACGTCGGGGAACATGCCGATTCCGGTTTCCGGCATGGCGAACAGGGTGCGTTCGGTCGCCACGCGGTGCGAGCCGTGAACCGAGACACCGACGCCGCCGCCCATCACCACGCCGTCAAGCAGCGCGACATAGGGCTTGGCGTAGGTCTTGATGAGGCGGTTGAGGCGGTATTCCTCGCCGTAGAAGCGGGACAGATAGGCCTCGTCCTTGGCCTGGCCGGCCTTCCACAGTGCCACCACGTCGCCACCGGCGCAGAACGCCTTTTCACCGGTTCCCTGAATGACGACGCAATGCACGGCGTCATCCCCGGTCCAGGCCCGCAACTGCGGGTCCATCTGCTCGATCTGCGCCAGCGTCAGCGCGTTCATGGCCTTGGGGCGGTTCAGCGTGATGGTCGCGATGCCGTCCTTGACCGCGAACAGGATCTCGTCGTCGGACATCCGGTCCCTCTTTTCCTTCGGCGACCGTCGCGGACATGCGCGCCGGCGGCGTGGTGAGCCTGGTCGTGCGCCGTATCACCCGGCGATCATCTTGCGGGAGATGATCAGGCGCATGATCTCGTTCGTCCCCTCGAGAATCTGATGCACCCGGAGGTCGCGCAGGTAGCGCTCGATGGGATACTCCCGGATGTAGCCGTATCCGCCGTGCAGCTGCAAGGCTTCGTTGGTAACGGTAAAGCCGGTATCCGTCGCCAGCCGCTTCGCCATGGCGCACAGCTGCGTCGCATCGGGGCTCTTGCGATCGAGCGCCGACGCGGCCTTGTGCAGCAGCAGGCGGGCGGCCTCCAGTTCGGTCGCCATGTCGGCCAGCTTGAACTGCAACGCCTGGAACTCGGCCAGCGCCTTGCCGAACTGTTTACGGACCGTCACATAGTCAAGCGCCGCCTCCAGCGAGGCGCGGGCACCCCCGAGAGAGCAGGCGCCGATGTTCAGGCGGCCGCCGTCCAGGCCCATCATGGCGATCTTGAAGCCCATGCCCTCGTCCGACAGGCGGTTGGCCACCGGCACCCGGCAATTCTCGAAGATCACGGCGCTGGTGGGCTGGCTGTGCCAGCCAAGCTTCTCTTCCTGCTTGCCGAACGACAGGCCGGGCGTGCCCTTTTCCACCACGACGGTGGATATCCCCTTCGGCCCCGGCTCGCCGGTGCGCACCATGACGACGTAGATGTCGGAGCGGCCGCCGCCGGAGATGAACGCCTTCTCGCCGTTCAGCACATAATGGTCGCCGTCGCGCTCGGCCCGCGTCTTCAGTGAGGCGGCGTCGGAGCCGGCGCCCGGCTCGGTCAGGCAGTAGCTGGCGAAGTGCTCCATGGTGCAGAGCTTCGGCAGGAACCGGTGGCGCTGGTCATCATTGCCGAAGCGGTCGATCATCCACGACGCCATGTTGTGGATGGAGATGTAGGCCGCCGTCGACGGGCAGGCCGCCGCCAGCTCCTCGAAGATCAGCGCCGCGTCCAGGCGGGAGAGGCCGGAGCCGCCGACGTCGTCCTGCACGTAGATGCCGGCGAAGCCCAGTTCGGCCGCCGCCCGCAGCGTCTCCTCGGGGAAGACGTGGTCGGCATCCCAGCGCGCCGCATTGGGCAGCATCTCGTTCTGGGCGAAGGAGCGCGCCGCGTCCTGGAAGGCGGCCTGATCCTCGGTCAGCAGGAAGTCCATGGAGCTTCTCCCGGGCGTTTTCGTTCTTGCATACAATTTTTGCCGAAGATCATACACAGTCGGCGGCGGCTGTAAAGGCGTCGGTTTCCCGAAACGGAATGACGCTTTACTGCTGTGAAATCATCCTATTTCACACCACAACCTGCCGTGCCGTATTGACAGACGCCTCCCGCTCGGGTTTGCTGCACCCCACGACCGTTCCAGCCCCAGGGGGAGTTGTCACATGGATCTCAAGAACGCGCGCCCGGAAACCCTTGTCCTTCATGCCGGCTATCGCCGTGACGAGGCGACCAAGGCGGTGGCGGTGCCCATCTACCAGACCACCAGCTATCAGTTCGATTCGACGGACCATGCGGCCAATCTCTTCGCCCTGAAGGAATTCGGCAACATCTACAGCCGCATCATGAATCCGACGGTGGACGTGCTGGAACAGCGTCTGGCGGCGCTGGAAGGCGGCGTCGCGGCGCTGGGCGTGGCCTCGGGCCAGGCGGCCTCCACCTTCGCGGTCATGAACCTGTGCCAGTCCGGTGACAACATCGTGTCGTCCACCGACCTTTACGGCGGCACCTGGAACCTGTTCGCCAACACCCTGAAGCAGTTCGGCATCGAGGTCCGCTTCGTCGACCCGAGCGACCCGGAGAACTTCCGCCGCGCCACCGACGAGCGTACCCGCGCCTACTACGCCGAGACGCTGCCGAACCCCAAGCTGCACGTCTTCCCCATCGCCGAGGTGGCGAAGATCGGCCGTGAGATCGGCGTGCCGCTGATCATGGACAACACCGCCGCCCCCCTGCTCGCCCGGCCCTTCGACCATGGCGCGGCGGTGGTGGTCTACTCGACCACCAAGTTCATCGGCGGCCACGGCACCTCCATCGGCGGCATGATCATCGACGGCGGCAACTTCGACTGGGAAGCCCAGGGCGACCGCTTCCCGACCCTGAACACGCCGGACGACAGCTACCATGGCGCCGTGTGGACCGAGGCGGTGAAGCCGCTCGGCCCCATCGCCTACATCATCCGCGCCCGCGTCATCCTGCTGCGCGACCTGGGCTCGGCGATGTCGCCGTTCAACGCCTTCCAGATCATCCAGGGCCTGGAAACGCTGCCGCTGCGCATCCGCGCCCATTCCGAGAACGCCCAGAAGGTGGCCGAGTACCTGTCCAAGCACCCGAAGGTCAGCCGCGTGATCTACCCGGGCCTGTCGGAAGGCGTGCAGCGCCAGCGGGCCGACGCCGTGCTCAAGGGCGGCTACTCCGGCCTGCTCGGGTTCGAGCTGAAGGGCGGCTTGCAGGCCGGCAAGACCTTCATTGACTCCCTCGGCCTGTTCTACCATGTCGCCAATATCGGCGACGCCCGTTCGCTGGCCATTCACCCGGCGTCCACCACTCATTCGCAGCTTTCGGCGGAAGACCAGGTTGCAACCGGCGTCAGTGAGGGGTATGTCCGTCTGTCGATCGGCATCGAGCACATCGACGACATTTTGGCCGACCTCGAACAGGCCCTGGAGAAAGCGTGAGCAGCGACCCTGGCATCGCCCGTCCGACCGCCGCATTCGGCTCCTACCCTCGCACGCGGCTGCGCCGCCTCCGCCGGGATGATTTTACCCGGCGGCTGGTGGCGGAGAACCGGCTGACGCCCGATGACCTCATCTGGCCGGTCTTCGTCATCGAGGGCACCAACGAGCGGCAGCCGGTCGCGTCCATGCCGGGGGTGGACCGCCTGTCCATCGACCTGCTGGTCGACGCCTGCGGGGAGGCCCGTGACCTGGGCATCCCCGCCGTCGCCCTGTTCCCCGCGGTCGATCCGGCGCTGAAGACGCCGGACGGCCGCGAGGCGACCAACCCGGAAAACCTGGTCTGCCGTGCCGTGCGCGCCATCAAGGCGGCCTTCCCCGACCTCGGCGTGCTGTGCGACGTGGCGCTCGACCCGTTCAACTCCGACGGCCACGACGGCATCTGCCGCGACGGTTACGTGGTGAACGACGAGACGGTGGCGGTGCTGGTGCGTCAGGCCATCGTCCAGGCCGAAGCCGGCTGCGACATCGTCGCGCCGTCGGACATGATGGACGGCCGCGTCGGCGCCATCCGCGACGGTCTGGATGCCGCCGGCTTCCACGACGTCCGCATCTGCTCCTACGCCGCCAAGTATGCCAGCGCCTTCTACGGCCCGTTCCGCGATGCCGTCGGCTCCGGCGGGGCGCTGAAGGGCGACAAGAAGACCTACCAGATGGACCCCGCCAACTCCGCCGAAGCCCTGCGCGAAGTGGCGCTCGACCTCCAGGAAGGCGCCGATCTGGTGATGGTCAAGCCGGGCATGCCCTACCTCGACATCATCCGCCGGGTGAAGGAAACCTTCGCCGTGCCGACCTTCGCCTATCAGGTCAGCGGCGAGTATGCCATGCTGAAGGCCGCCGTTCACAACGGCTGGCTCAACAACGATGCCGCCGTGCTGGAAAGCCTGCTGGCCTTCCGTCGCGCCGGCGCCGACGCGGTGCTCACCTACACGGCGGTGGAGGCGGCGCGGCTGCTGAAGAAGGGCTGACGCCATGACCAACGGACCCGGAACCGGCTTCGTCACCATCGCCGAGTTCAACCCCACCACCGGCGGCGACACCGGGGTGGTGCTGCACATCCGCCCGGACAAGGTGACGGCGGTGCGCAGCGTACCCGGTACGCGGGCGTCGTTCATCTACCTCGACAACGGCATGGAATTCTGCGTTGCCGGGACGGCGGAACAGGTGGCGGCGCGCTTCGCCGCGCCCTGACGCCGCCGCCCGGCCACGCTGCTGCCGTTAGCCGTGGCCCTCGAGGAAGTCGAGCACCGGCGTCATCTGGTCGGGTGTCATCAGCCACGGGGCATGACCAGCCTCGGGCACTTCCACCACCTGACAGCCGGGGCCGCGCCCCTGCATCTCCACCACCACCTCGGCCGGCAGCAGGTCGGAGCGGGCACCGCGGATCACCAGCACCGGCACCGTCACCCGATCCCACAGCGCCCACAGGTCGATGGGCTGGTCCGGCTGCACCGCCTGGAACGCAAGCGCGATGGCGGGGTCATAGGCCAGCCGCCAGCCCTTGCCCTCCGGGTCCGGTCTGGTGGAATGGCGCACCACCGCCTCCCACCGTTCCGCCGGCAGCGGACCGTAGGTGGCGGTGCGCTCGCGCAGGCGGGCCGATGCCGCCTCCAGGTCGGGGAACAGCGGGTCTTCACCGACGTAAGTGCCGATGCGCAGCAGCCCGTCTGCCGGCACCAGCGGGCCGATGTCGTTGATCACCAGCCGGCGGATCGGACTGCCGGGGGTGGCGGCCAGGAACAGACCGATCAGCCCGCCCATGGACGTCCCCACCCAGTCCACCGTTTCGGCACCGGAACGGACCAGCAGGGTCGCCATGTCGGCGAGATACTGCGGGTAGGCATAGCCGCTCTTGTCCACCAGCCAGTCGCTGGCGCCGCGCCCCAGCACATCCGGGCACAGCACCCGCCGCCCCTGCCCGGCCAGCGCCTCCGCCAGGGCGTCGAAGTCGCGCCCCTGGCGGGTGAGGCCATGGACGCAGACCACCGTCCCGGCGGTCTCCACCGCAGCCGCTGCCCCCCACTCGACATAGGCCATGCGGCGGAACCCCTCCGGCCGCAGGACCGGAACATGGTGCGAGGTCATGGCGATCATGGGGCTCTCCGTGGCCTGCCGGGGATGGGCAGACAGCGTCGGGCAAAAGCGCCGCCGCCGCAACCCCGCCCTTTCCGCATAGGGAAAGTGCTGGATACCTGAAGGCACCTTGATGTATACAAGATGGGCACAGGGAGATAAACGTCCGGCGCCGCGCGCCGTGCAGAGCCGCCGTTCGCCCGTCAGAGGCGCTGATGCAAGGCGGCAGCGCGGGCAGCGGGCCGACAGGGAAGCAAAGGCGCATCCATGCCGAGAAGAACGCCGACGCGCGCGGACCAACTGCGCCGCGCCCTCGAAGAAGATATCTTTGCCGGCCACCTCAAGCCTGGCGACCGCCTCGACGAACAAAGCATCGCCCAACGGTTCGACGTTTCCCGCACGCCGGTGCGCGAAGCCTTGCGCCAGTTGTCGGCCTCCGGCCTCATCGAGGTACGGCCCCGGCAAGGCGCGGTGGTGGCGGTCATCACCCTGCCCCGGCTGGTGGAGATGTTCGAGGTGATGGCGGAGTTGGAGGCCATGTGCGCCCGCCTCGCCGCCCGCCGCATGAACGCCGCCGAGCGGGAGGCGCTGAAGCGCGTCGTCGAGGATTGCGAAGGCTTCGAGAAAAAGGTCGACCTGGAGGGTTATTACGCCGCCAACAAGGTCTTCCACGACGCCATCTACGACGGCAGTCACAACGAGGTGCTGGCCGAGATGACCCGGGGCCTGCACCGCCGAACCGCCCCCTATCGCCGCCATCAGCTCAACCGCCCCGGCCGCATCAGCGAGTCGCTGGCCGAGCACAAGGCGGTGGTGGATGCCATCCTGACCCACGACGCCGATGAGGCAAGTCGCCTGATGGCCCGCCATGTGAACGTCCAGGGGGATGTGTTCACCGATTTCATCTCGACGCTGCCGCAAGGCTACGTCGCTTAAATATCAAACACTTGCAGTCCGTTTCTCAGTCTTAGCCATAACCAGAACTTCGTCCAAGGGGCAAAGAAGACGCCATGACCATGGTCAGCAAGATCACCCAGAACACCGATCCGTTCGCCCTCGCCAAGGAACTGTCGGGCTTCCACCTGATCAACGGCGAGATGGTGCGCGCCGCCTCCGGTAAGACCTTCGACGTGGTCAACCCGGCCACCGGCGAGAAGGTCGGCGAGGCCGCCGCCGGCGATGCCGCCGACGTCGATCGCGCCGCCATCGCCGCCGCCCAGGCCCAAAAGGCATGGAAGGCCATGCCGGCCCGCGAGCGCGGCAAGCTCGTGACCGAATGCGGCCGCCGCCTGATGGAGCGGGTGGAGGAGCTGGGCCGTCTGGTGGCGCTGGAAACCGGCAAGGCCCTGCGCACGGAAAGCCGTGTCGAGGCCTCGGTGCTGGCCGACGCCTTCGTGTTCTACGGCGGCCTGGCGAGCGAGCTGAAGGGCGAGACGGTGCCCTTCAACCCCGACATGCTGACGGTGACCGTGCGGGAGCCCATCGGCGTGGTCGGCGCCATCATCCCGTGGAACGTGCCGCTGATGCTGATGGCGCTGAAGGTGGCGCCGGCGCTGGTGGCCGGCAACACCGTCGTCGTCAAGTCGGCGGAGGAGGCGCCGCTGACCGTGCTGCGCGTCTGCCAGATCATGAACGAGGTGCTGCCGCCGGGCGTGTTCAACATCCTGTCCGGCTTCGGCCCGGAATGCGGCGCCCCGCTGGTGTCGCACCCGGCGGTCGGCAAGATCACCTTCACCGGCTCGGTCGAGACCGGCAAGATCGTCTCCAAGGCCGCCGCCGACAAGCTGATTCCGGTGACCCTGGAACTGGGCGGCAAGAGCCCGATGATCGTGTTCGCCGACGCCGACCTGGACAAGGCGGTGGCCGGTGCCGTCGCCGGCGTGCGCTTCACCCGCCAGGGCCAGAGCTGCACCGCCTCCAGCCGCATTTACGTCCATGCCGACATCCATGACGAGTTCGTCGCCCGCCTGAAGGCCAAGGCCGACGCCATGAAGATGGGCAACCCGCTGGACGAGTCGACCGACATCGGCACCATCATCTCCACCGACCAGTTGGAGAAGGTGCGCGGCTACATCCAGAAGGGCATCGACGCCGGTGGCACCGCCAACCACTGCTCGCAGATGCCGGACAATCCGGCCCTGAAGAAGGGCCTGTTCATCCAGCCGGTGATCTTCACCGACATCTCCGCCGACGCCCCGCCGAGCCGCGAGGAAATCTTCGGCCCGGTGACCTGCGTGTTCAAGTTCACCGACTATGAAGAAGTCATCGCCGCCGCCAACAACAGCGAGTACGGCCTTGCGGCGACGGTGTGGACGAATGATCTGAAGACGGCGATGGATGCCACCCGCCGCCTGGAAGCCGGCTTCGTGCAGGTGAACCAGAACCTGGTGGTGCAGCCCAACCTGTCCTACGGCGGCATCAAGCATTCGGGCCTGGGCAAGGAAGCCACCCTGGAAGCCATGCTGGAGCACTTCACCCACAAAAAGACCATCATCTTCAACATGAAGTAAGCTCCGGCCGACAGTCTGGATGAACAGGGCGTCCGGCCATGGCCGGGCGCCCTGTCTGCATTCGGAGGACCGAGCCATCACCCGCCGAACCCGCCGCTGGCTGATCGCCGCGCCCGTCACCCTGCTGCTGCTGGCGGTGGTCGCCGCCGGGGCGGTGTGGGGTGCCTTCCAGGCCTCCCGCCCGCAGGTGGACGGCAGCCTCACCCTGCCCGGCCTGCAAGGGCCGGCGACGGTGGCGCGGGATCGTTGGGGCATTCCCACCATCACCGCCGGCACCACCGACGACGCCTATTTCCTGCTCGGCTTCGTCCACGCCCAGGACCGTTTCCTCCAGATGGAGACCATGCGCCGCCTGGGCGCCGGGCGATTGGCGGAGGTGATCGGCGCGCGCGCTCTCCCCGCTGACCGCTGGGCCCGCACCCTTGGGCTCTACCGGCTGGCCACCTCCTCCGTCGCCGCGCTGGATGGGGAAACCCTGGCCGCCCTGGACGCCTATGCCGCTGGCGTCAATGCCTGGCTGGCCGACGATGGCCAAGGACTGCCGCCCGCCCTGCTCGCCCTCGGCGTCACGCCGGAGCCGTGGCGGCCGGCGGACAGCCTGGTGTGGCAGCGGCTGATGGCGCTGCGGCTGGCCGGCAACTGGCCGGACGAGATCCTGCGCTTGCGCCTGCTGGAGGCCGGCCTGCCGGCGGAGCGGGTGGCGGCGCTGTGGCCGGAAGGGCCGCCAGGAGCACCGGTGAGCCTGCCCGCCGCCGTGCGCGAGGCCGCGCTGCCGCCGCCTCCGCCCGCCGAGTTCACCCCCACCACCGCCTCCAACGCCTGGGTGCTGGCGCCGGAGCGCACCACCACCGGCGGCGCCATCCTCGCCAACGACCCGCACTTGGGCTTCGAGGCGCCCATCCTGTGGTATCTGGCGACCGTACAGACGCCGGAGTGGGACCTGTCCGGCGCCACCGTGCCGGGGGTGCCGTTCCACCTCATCGGGCGCAACGCCAGCCTCGGCTGGGGCATCACCACCACCCACGCCGACACCATGGATCTGGTGGCGGAAACCCTGGCCGATGGCGCGGACTCGGAATACCTGACGCCGGACGGCCCGCGCCCCTTCCGCCGCCGCGACGAGGTGATCGCCGTGCGCGACGGCGACAGCGTCACCCTGACGGTGCGCGAGACGCGGCACGGGCCGGTGGTGTCCGACCTCGCCGCCTTCGCCGGCGCTCCCGCCGGGCCGCGGCGGGTAACGGCTCTGGCGGCGACCGCCCTGCGGCCGGAGGACCGCACCGCCGCCGCCCTCTACCACCTCAACCACGCCCACGATGCCGCCGCCGCCCGGCAGGCGCTGCGCCTATTCGAGGCGCCGGTGCAGAACATGGTCTATGCCGATGCCGACGGCCGCATCGGCATGGTCACCGCCGGCCTGATCCCGCTGCGCAGCCGGGGCGACGGCACCCTGCCGGTCGCCGGGGCCGACCTGGAGACCCTGTGGCACGGCTTCATCCCCTTCGAGGCGCTGCCGCAGTCCGAGTCGCCGCCTGGCGGGGTGCTGATGAACGCCAACAACCGGGTGGTGGACGACAGCTATCCCCACCTCATCGCCGCCACTTGGCCGGCGCCGTGGCGGGCCATGCGGGCGGAGTCGCTGCTGGCGGCCCGCGACCGCCACGACATCGCCGGCAGCATCGCCATGCAGGTGGACACCCGCAGCGAGATGGCGTCCACCCTGCTGCCGCTGCTGCTGGCGACGGTTGAGCCGACGCCGGCCACGGCCGAGGCGCGCCGCCTGCTCGCCGCCTGGGACTACCGCGAGACCGCCGACCGGCCGGAACCGCTGCTGTTCGCCACCTGGATGGGCCACATCGAACAGGCGCTGTTCGCCGAGGCGCTGGGCGACCTGTTCCCCCTGTGGCGGGGGGAGCGCGACCGCGTGCTGCTGGCCGCCCTGCAAGGGGACGGCGAGTGGTGCCGGGCCGGCTGCGGGGCGCCCCTGGCGGCGGCGCTGGAGGCGGCGGTGGACGACCTCACCGCCCGCCACGGCGGCCGCATGGCCGACTGGCGCTGGGGCG
>JAEWWF010000321.1 GCA_023396465.1 Pseudomonadota bacterium | reverse complement strand
GGTCACGGTCCTGCGGCGTCCCGTCGTTGTAGTCGAATTCGGTGTCGCCGGTGCGGGCCACGCCGACCAGACGCACCGCCACCGTTTCATCCGCCGTCGCGGCGCCGCCCAGGTCGAAGCCACCTTCCACGGTGTTCCACGACCCGCCCTCCAGATAGACTTCCTGGCGCAGATCGGAGCGGGGGCGCTTGGTGGTGCGGTCGACCACGCCGCCGGCCTCGGCTTGGCCATACACGGCGCCGCTCGGCCCGCGCATGATGTCGACACGCTCAAGTCCGTAAGGCTCCGAGGTATAGGCGGCGAAGAAGTTGCCGTCCATGCGCAGGCCGTCGCGGAACGAGCCGGTGGTGGCCGAGGCGAAGCCGCGAATGGCGATGGAGTCGTAGCCACGCGGATCGACGCCATAGGCGTCCACCACCACGCCGGGGCTGTAGCGCACGGCTTCGGCGACCGTCTTCACGTCGCGCGCCCGCAATTCCTCGCGGGCGATGGTCGAAACCGACTGGGGTGTTTTCAGAACCGGCGTGTCGGTCTTGGTGGCCGCCACCGAGTAATAGGAGACGTAGCCGTCCGTGCCCTCGTAGGAGGTGATGCCGCGCAGGGCCTCGACACGGATGGCGTCCAACTGCATGGCCCCCTCGGTCCGCGGCGCCGCCTCCAGCACCGCCGTCGCCGGATCGGTGAGCCGGAAGGTAACGCCAGTGCCCGCCAGCAGCCCCGCCAAGGCGGCTTCGCCGCTCAAACGGCCGCTGACCCCCGGCGACCGCACACCGGCCACCAGCGGCGCGCTGTAGCCAAGCTGCCACCCGGTCGCCGCGATGAAGGCATCCAGCGCGTCCCCCAATGGCTGGGCGGCGATCGACAGGTCGAAGGTGGCGGCGGCCTGCGCCAGTTGCGGCGCCTCGCCACCGGTCAGACTGATCTGCTCGGCCACCGCCGGCGTGGCGGCGGACACCAAGGCCGTGGTCAGCAACAGCGCCGCTTTGCGGCTACCCCAGGAAAACACCATCATTCGGTCTCCAACATCCCTCTCTCACGCGAATGCGAACTATTCGCGTCAAGAGGAAGAGACGTTCGAGGGGCCGCGCTCTCTTACGAAAAATTCATCGTCGGATCACAAGCAGGTGATCGGTGACCGTATCCAGCCGCGCGCCCACCACGCCGGCCAGGGAGCGGACCACACCCACCGGGTCGTCCAACCGATAACTGCCGCTGACCGGCAGATCGCCCAGTTCCTTATCGACAAGGATGACAAAGCCGGGAACGTGGCGGTCCAGTTCGGCCAGGACATCCCGCAAGGGGCGGTCGTGGAACTGGATGCGCCCGACCACCCACGCCAAGGCATCGGGGTCGGCGGCGGCGACGCTGACGCGGCCGGTGGGCGTGGCGACCACCGCCTCTCCGGCAGCAAGGGTGTGGCTCTCCCCCGACAGGGGATTGCGGACCGCCACCGCCCCATGGCGGACCACCACCCCTGTACCGGCGCCGCCATCGTCGCGGACGGCGAAGGCGGTTCCGATCACTCGGACCTCGGCCTCTCCCGTGCGCACCACGAACGCCTGCCCGGCCACCACCGGCCGCACCTCGAAATAGGCTTCTCCGGCCAGCAGCGTCACCCGTGGACCGCCGGAAGCATGCGTGATGTCGAGGGCGCTGCCGCTGTTGAGGGTGATGCGGCTGCCGTCCTCCAGCACCACCACCTGCCGCTCGCCAGCGGTGGTGGCATGATCGGCGAACAGCGCCTGCACCCGGTCCACCGCCGCGTGAGGAACGCCGCCGGCCATTCCCGCCACGGCAACCAGCAGAGCGACCGAGGCCGCCACCGCCCAGCCCGACCAGGACGAACGCCGCCAGGATCGCCGAGGCGGGGCGGGGAACGGCACGACTGGGGCGGGAGATGCCGGCGGCATCGGCGTCGAGGTCGTCAGCGCCTCCCCTAGGGCATCGCTCCGCCACAGGGTTTGGAGGGCGCCATAGGCGGCGGCATTGGCCTTGTCCGCACTCAACCACGCCTTGAACTCGGCGGAGCGCGCCGCCTCGGCGTCCCGCAGGTGGCGGGCGAACCAATCGGCCGCCTCGTCCTTCGCCCGTCCGGCCCGCGCCCGCCCGCACTGCTGACTTGTCATTTGGGATGCCCCCGGCCTGTCGGGCGTCCCATCCTCGGCGCCACCGTCCTCATGAAGAGACGTTTCAGGCGCCCCCGTCCCCCACCGTGGCATCACATTTTCTCCATGCCCGCGAGACAGCGCGCCAAAGCCGTCCGCATGTCCTTGTAGACCGTGTTCTCCGAAACCCCCAGCCGGGCGGCGATCTGGGGGTAGCTCAGCCCTTCGATCCGGCTGAGCAGCAGCACCTGCCGCGACCGCTCGGGCAAGTCGGCCATGATGGCCAGCAGGCGGCTCACCGCCTGGCGGTCCGCCGCCTGCCGCTCCGGTGACTGGTCCGGGGCCGCCAGAACCCGCAGATCATCTTCCGTATGGGCGCGGTCGAACACCCGGTCTCCCCGCCGCTCCCGCCGCAGGTGATCGAGCGCCAGATTGTGCGCGGTCTGGAACAGAAAGCTCGGAACATGATCCACCGCCTGGCGGTCGACCGCGCCAACCACCCGCACGAACGACTCGTGGACGAGATCCTCCGCCGTGGCCGAGCAGCCGACCAGCCGCAGGAGCCGCCGGACCAGGGTTGGGCGGTGGGTTTGGAAAACCAATTCAAGCGAACGTCGGGCGGCGCTGTCCATCTGCGGACCTTGAGGGAATGAGACGCCTCACCCTACAGAAAATGAGAATCAATCTCAATCACCGCGGCAGCCAGGACGTTAGCCCGGCGGCGCCGCCCTTCGCCCCGGCGCATGCGGCACATACTCCGCCAACAGACCGTCGGGGTGGCGGACGAACAGCGTGCGGGTGCCGGCGTCGGTGGTCTTTTCCTCCACCACCTCGCCACCGATGTAGGTGAACGCCTTTGTCACCGCGTCGAGATCATCCACCTCCAAGGTGAGGGCGATGGCCTCGAAGGGCCGGCGGGCGGCCGGTTCCCCGGCCACCACCAGCACCGACAGGGACGGCGACCGCACGCCGGCCATCCGCACCTTCTGTTCCTTGTAGCCGTAGCGCAAGGTGACCTCACCGCCGGTCAGGCCGCGATAAAAGTCCACCACATCGTTAAAGGCACGGGCGTCGCAAAACACCCGCACCCAGGATTGCAGGACATGCATGGCCTCTCCCCTTCCCCCTCCCGCGCCTTCGGTTGCCGCCCCGACTGTCAGCCGTGGCCGTGCAGGCGGGCGGCCAGCAGTTCGCCCACCTGCACGGCATTGATCGCCTGACGTCGCAGGTTGTCACCGGCGATCCAGAAGCTGGCGGCGTTATCGGCGGAGGTATCGGCGCGCACCCGGCTAATGAACAGACCATCCTCGCCGTGGGTCTCGGCCGGGGTGACGTAGCCATGCTCTTCCCGGTAGTCCACCACCGACACGGCCTCCGCCTTGCGCCACTCAGCGCGCAGTTGGTCTTCGTTGAAGCCCTCCTCGCACTCGACGTTGACGAAGGCGCCGTGCCCGACGAACACCGGCACCACCGCCGCGTTGACGTGACAGGCGAGATCGGCGCCGAACATCTTGAAGATTTCCTGCGTCACCACCTGCTCCTCGCTGGTGGCGCCGCCCTTCTCGAAGCCGCCGGCGGCCGGCAGCACGTTGAAGGCGATCTGCTTGGTGAACTCCGCCTGATTGGACGTGATCGGCTCGTTCACGAAGATGCCGCGAGTCTGGTTGAACAACTCGTCCATGGCGCCACGCCCATAGGCGGACACCGACTGGAAGGTGGTGACCACGCAGCGCAGGACGCTGAAGGCATCATGGATGGGAGCCAGCGCCTGGGCCAGCATCAGCGTCATGGTGCGCGGGGTGGCGACAACGCGGCCGTCGCCCAGCTTGTCCAGCGCCTTGGGGTTGATGTCGGCGGCCACCAGCGGCACCGCCGGATCAAGCCGGAAGGCGCCCGACAGGTCCACCACCGCCGCCCCGGCGGCGACGGCGCGCTCCACCGGCTTGCGGGCGTCGCGCTCGGGCAGGACGCAATAGACCATATCGGTGCCGGCGAAGTCGAACCGGTCCTGGTCGCCGAGGTCGAGGACATCGTCCTCGCCAAACGACACCTGCCCCCCCACCGCGCGGCCGGAGGCCAGCGCGGTCACGTCACCGGCGCGGACGCCGCGCTCCGCCAGAACCAGAAGGAGTTCGCGCCCGACAGTGCCGGAGGCGCCGAGTACCGCGATGCGTAAAGCCATGTGTCACTGCTTTCGGTCGGAGAAGCGTCTGCGTTGACAGTCAACGCTGCGCAATCTGTTCCGCCCCGCGCGTCATTTCAACCCATTCCGCGAAGGTCAGCGGCGGTGCCGCCGGCTGGGGTGATGGCAACAGGGGCCCGAACGAGGCCATTTCCACGGCTTCCGTCGCTGGCACGTCGCCATCGTCGAAGGTCGGCTTGTCGCTGTAAAAGTGGTGGCGGCCGATGCGGGCGGTTTCCTGCAAGCGGTCAGCCCAGTCGGGGCGGACGTAATCGGCGTGATACCACAAGGCGCCGCCGGTCGGATCGTCGATACCGCTGGTCATGCGCAGCATGGCCACCGCCAACAGCAGCGACTGGCGCCAGCTCTGCTGGTCGTCCGGCTGGTTGGGCAGGCCGTTGCAGGTCCAGGAGAACTGGCACAGGTGCTGTTCCGACGACAGGTTCTGGGTGATGACCTTGCACAGGTCGCGCGGGAACCGTTCATCGCGGGCGCGGTTGAGCACCACCTGAGCCACCGCCACCCGGCCACGCAACGACTCGCCGCGCGCCTCGAAGTAGTCGTTGAGGGCAAGGCAGATCAGTTCATCCCGCGATGCCGCCAGCCCCTCGGACGGCAGCAGGATGTCCTCCGGCACCTCCACCGAGAATGCCTTGCCGGTTGCCGGGGCGACGAAGATCATCGCCGCCACCAGCGCGCCCAACAGTCGTTTCATCGTTAGCGTTCACCTCGCAGCCTGCTGGTCCGCCCGCCATCGCCTTCCGCGCGTTCACCCCGCGCGGAACCGTCAGCCCGACCGGCCGACGGAACGGACCACCGTCACATGCGTCCTCTCGTCATATGGGGTGCGATTGTGCATCGCGAAACCATTTGCTGCAACGCAGCAGGTTAAAAATGCTGCCGGCGTCCAACAAACGTCATAGGATTCAGTACCTTCCCGCCCACTTCAGACCACGCCTCCAACCGTATCGAGGGTGTTCCGCATGGCACTGCCGGTCATAACGCTTCTTCTCGGATGTCAGTTGCTCGGAGAAGTACTAGTCCGCCTGACGGAGGTTCCAGTGCCCGGCCCCGTGGTCGGAATGGCATTGCTTTTCCTTGCTCTTGTTCTCAGAGGATTACTTTACAAGGCGGAGACACCCGCCGCCGTGCGCGACACCGCCGCCGGTCTGCTGCGGCATCTGTCGCTGCTGTTCGTACCGGCCGGAGTCGGCGTCATGCTCCACCTGCCCCGGCTGGCGGAGGAGTGGTTGCCGCTCACCGTGGCGCTGGTCGTCTCGACGCTCGCGACCATCGTCGTCACCGGTGCGATCATGCAGGCGGCGTTGCGCCGGGGCTCTCCCCATTCGGAGGGGGACAGGTCATGACCGAGGTGGGCGCCGACCTTTACGGCATCTGGGTCTATCTGGCGGCGGAACCGCTGACCGGCCTGTTCATCACCCTGGTCGCCTATCAGATCGGTCTGGCGCTGTTCGAGCGCCTGGGCCGCACGCCGCTGCTCAACCCGGTGCTGACGGCGGTGCTGCTGATCGTCGGCCTGCTGACCGTCACCGGGGTGGAGTACCGCACCTATTTCGAGGGGGCGCAGTTCGTCCACTTCCTGCTCGGCCCGGCGACGGTGGCGCTGGCGGTGCCGCTCTACAACCAGCTGGCCCAGGTGCGGCGGTCGCTGCCGGCACTGGCGGCGGCGCTGGTGGTCGGATCGCTCACCGCCGCCGGCAGCGCCGTGGCGCTCGGCTGGGTGCTGGGGGCGAGCGGCGAGACGGTGGTGTCGCTGGCGCCCAAGTCGGTCACCACCCCCATCGCCATGGGCATCGCCGAGCGACTCGGCGGCCTGCCGTCGCTGACGGCGGTACTGGTGATCCTGTCGGGGATCGTGGGCGCGGTGCTGGGGCCGGCGCTACTGCGGCTGGTGCGGGTGCGCGACGACCGGGCGCTGGGCCTCGCCCTCGGCGTTGC